>JAKAMV010000003.1 GCA_021812735.1 Chloroflexota bacterium
GCGCCCTCGGCGACCACGCCGTCCACCGGCACCTTGTCGCCGGTCCGCACGCGGAGCAGGTCGCCCGGCACGACGACCGCGAGGTCCACGTCCTCCTCGACGCCGTTGCGCAGGCGTCGAGCAGTGGTGGCCTGGAGGCCGACGAGGCGGCGGATGGCGCCGGTCGTGCGTCCCTTCGCGCGCCCCTCGAGGTACTTTCCGAGCAGGATCAGCCCGATGATGATCGTGGCGGAATCGAAGTACGTCTCGGGCATGATCCCGGCGCTGCGGACGGCGTCCGGCCACAGGGTGACGAACGCCGAGTACCCCCAGGCGACCGCGGTGCCCACCGCGACCAGCGTGTCCATGGTGGCGCCGCCGTGGCGCCCGGCCTTCCAGGCGGCGCGGTAGAAGCGGCTCCCCGCCCAGGCGACGATGAACGTGGCCGGCAGAAGGACGGCCTTGTTGAGGTCCGCCATCGCGATGGTGGTCTGCGGCCAGAACATGAGGGCCATGATCACGATCGAGGCGGCAATGGCCGTGATCGACATCTGGAGGGTCTCGCGGAGGGCGCGGCCACGCTCCGCATCCTCCGCCGTGAGCTCCGCGTCAAGCGATGCGGCGCCGGCCTCCGCCGTCGCCGGTGCCTCCGGCCTGACGTCGTAGCCGGCCGCCTCGACGGCCTTGACCAGCTCATCGCGACCCGCGACCGACGGGTCCACGAGGACGGTGGCCTTCTCGGTGGCCAGGTTCACCGCGGCAGTCGCCACACCCGGCGTCCTGTTGAGGAACCGCTCGATGCGGTTGACGCACGACGCGCACGTCATGCCCTCGATGGGCAGGATGATCTCGATGGGCTGGGCAGCGGGGCTGGGCGGGGACGACGTCATACTGTAGGGGAGTATACGCCCCTGGGCTCCGAGGCCCCGCCGGGCCGAAGGTCACGAACTCCCCTCAGATCGGCCCGAGCCATGGGCGGACGCTGAGGCCGCCCGCGACCCCCTTCACCGTCGCGGTCATGCCGTGCGGCGCCGCGCTTCGGCCGCCAGCGGTAACTCGGCGCACGCGCCCGTCGCATTCCCTGCGAGGGATGGGCAACGGCCCGCCGCTGCTGCCGCCACCCCCGGCAGGGCATGCGGCGACCGGATTCGGCGGTGTCGGCGCCGCTGGTGAACCCGCCGGGGAGCGGTGGGCGCAGGTCGCCACTGATCCCTCGCTCTGCCAGGGACGGGCTGCTCGCCCAGGTGGGCTCCGATCGACGCTGCACAGCAGCGGCCCGCGGGCGGCGTCGAGCGGTTCGTCCTCGGCGATGCGTGGGCGACGGGTCGCGCCCGCGCGACCGACGAGCGCCACGCGCGGCGGCTTGCGCAGGGTCGCCGCCCGGTCACGAGCCGCCCGGCTCCCCCGCCTGCCAGCCGAGCCAGGTGTCCGGGTCGATTCTCGGCCGCGCCGCCCACGCCTCCCCGCCGCGGACCGCAACCTCGGGCGGCATCGGGTGCGAGAGGAACAGCGGCATCGACTCCGTGGCACCGTATGCGCCCACGTCGAGCACCGCGAGGAGGTCACCGGGGTCCGGCAGGGCCATCACGGCCGCCTGCGCGAACACGTCCAGCCCGGAGCAGAGTGGGCCGGCCACGGTCACCGGGAACCGGTTCGGGCCGGAGCTCGAGCTCGCTGCCGCACCCGTCAGGACGCGCACCCGGTGCTCCTGGCCGACGAGCGCGGGCCGCAGGACGTGGTGAATGCCGCCGTCCACGATCACCACGTGGTGGCCGCCCACCTCCTTTCGCTCGAGGACGCGCGTCAGGTAGGCGCCGGCGGGCCCGACGATGAACCGGCCGGGCTCGAGCAGGAGCCGCGCGCCGCGGGTCGTCGGGTCGGCGTCCATGCGCGCGCAGAGCGTCGCCAGCCGGGTCCCGAGCGCGGCCACGTCCAGCTCGGGCTCGTGCGCCTCGTACGGGATCCCGAGGCCACCGCCGACGTCCACCAGCCCGAGCTCGAAGCCTGCTCCGGCGGCCAGGGTCCTCGCCGTGTCCACGGCCGCCTCGGCGTGGCTGGCCAGCGCGAGCGCGTCGGTCACGTTGGAGGCGCCGAACGCGTGCAGGCCGATCGGCTCGAGCCACGGCGAGGCGGCCGCCTCGGCCGCAGCGGTCCGCAGGTCTGCCATGTCCATCCCGAACTTGCCCGCGCCGTCGTCGCCGACCAGGCGAACACGCTCCAGGCGGGCGGCCTCGGTGACCGCCGCGCGGAGCAGGACCCGCTGGCGGCGGCCGAGCCCCTCCGCCAGCCGCGCCAGGCGGCGGAGCTCGCCGACCGACTCCACGGTCACGACCCGCAGGCCCGCCTCGAGGGCGGCTGCCAGCTCCTCGTCGCGCTTGCCGGGGCCAGTCATGACGACGCGCATGGGCTCGAAGCCCGCGCGGACGGCGTGGCGAAGCTCTCCGCCCGACGCCACGTCGGCACCCAGGCCCATCGCGGCGAGGTGGCGGAGCACCGCGAGGTTCGGGTTCGCCTTCACCGCATACGCGAGGTCGAACCGCTCCGGCAGCGCGGTTCGGAGCTCCTCCACCTGGCGAGTGACGACGTCGAGGTCGTACACGTAGGCCGGCGTTCCGAAGCGCTCGGCGAGGATGGCGGGCGCGAGTCCGGCCAGCCTCCCGCCCCGCAGGACCTCGTTGCGGGCCGGCGGCCGGCCGCGGCGGGCGACGGGCGCCGTCTGCCGGGCGGGGGGCGGCCCGGGCTCGCGGACCAGGCTCATCGCAGCGCGTCCTCCAGGGCGACCCGGGCGTCCGTCCCGGCATCGCGGTCCTTGACCAGCAGGGCAACCGACATCGCGAGCCCGTGCTGGGCCGCGAAGTCGCCGGCCACCGCCCGCGTCCCCGGCACCACCACGGCTCCCGGCGGCACGGCGAGCGGCGCGTCCGGCGTGCCGATGAGCACCCGGCCGCGGACCAGATCGTAGACCCTCGAGGTCCCGGTGAGCACCGTGCCCGCCCCGATCACGGCGTTCGCGCCCACGAGCACGCCCTCGAGCAGCGAGCAGCCGGCGCCGACGAACGCGCCGTCCTCCACGATGACCGGCCGAGCGCCGGCGGGCTCCAGCACGCCGCCGATCGTGACGCCGGCCGAGAGGTGCACCCGCGCACCGATCTGCGCGCACGAGCCCACCAGCACGTGCGAATCCACCATCGTGTCCTCGCCGATTCGCGCACCGACGTTGATGAACGAGGGCGGCATCACGACCACGCCCGGCCCGAGGTACACGCCGGCTCGGATGGAGGTCCCGCCCGGGACGACGCGCCAGGGGCGGCCGGCCCGTGCGGCGGCGTCGGCCTCCGGCCCGTCGAGCAGGTCCTTGACCGGCAGGCCCACGCGGTCCGCGAACTTGAGGGCCCCGCCGAGGTCCCAGGTGGCCAGCGTGCGCTCTCGGAAGCAGGCCAGGATCGCGGCTTTCACGTCGGAGTCGGCGCGCCAGCCGCCCGGGGAGCCCGGATCCGGGACGGCGGCTCGGCGGCGACCCGCGTCGAGCTCCGCGAGGATGGCGGCCGAGGCGGCCGGCGCGCCCATCGACGACGCGCTGGCCGTCCCGGTCACCGGAGATGTCGGGTCTGTCGACGCCCTCATGCGGCCACCTCGGCCGCGACGGCGGGGGCCGCTGCCGTCCCGCCCCCGGTCGCGGTGGCCGGCATCCGGCCACCGCCGTCCACGAGGCCCAGGGTGCGGAGCAGGGTGGTCAGGCGCTCGCGCGGCACATCGGCCAGCGGCAGCAGCGGCTGGCGGGTGGTGTCGGTGTCGAGGAGGCCCATGGCCAGCATACCGGCCTTCGCCGGGACCGGGTTCGGGCCCCCCTGGAAGTTGGCGCGCATGAGCGGCAGCCAGCGGTCGTGGAGGCAGCGCGCGCCGGCCCAGTCGCCAGCGTGCCAGGCGCGGACCATGGCGCTCATCTCGGCCGGGATCTGGTTGGACGCCACGGAGATCACGCCGTCGCCGCCCATGGCGAGGACGGCGAGCGTCGCGGCGTCGTCGCCGGACAGGACCGCCACGTCGCGCGGCCGGTCGCGGCAGATGACCGCCAGCTGCTCGATGTTGCCGCTGGCCTCCTTGACGGCCACGACATTGGGGTGCTCGGCCAGCCGCAGGAACGTGTCCGCCTCGACGTTGGCGCCGGTCCGGCCGGGCACGTTGTAGACGACGATCGGCAGGCCGCCCTCGTCGGCGACCGCGCGGAAGTGCGCCTCGAGCATCCGCTGGTCCGGCTTGTTGTAGTAGGGCGTGACGACGAGCGCCGCATCGGCGCCCAGGGCTGCCGCCCGGCGGGTCGCCTCGATGGAGCTGCGGGTGTCGTTGGATCCCGTGCCCGCGATCACGGGGACGCGGGCCGTCGCCGGGCGCTCGCGGATGGTCTCCACCGCGACCTCGACGCACCGGTCGCGCTCGGCGGCTGACAGCGTGGGCGACTCGCCGGTGGTGCCCACCGGGACGAGCCCGTCGATGCCAGCCATCGCCTGCCAGGCGACCAGGCGGCGATAGGCGGCCTCGTCGAGCGCGCCGTCGGCCGTGAACGGGGTCACGAGGGCCGTGAAGGCGCCACGGAAGCGGGGGGTTGTCGGCTGCGCAGTTCGGACGGTGCGGGTCATGTCAGGCTCCTTGCGGGCGGCTTGGGGGTGCGGGTGCAGGTCAGGCCGGGACGGCCGCGGGCGTGTCGAGGAGGTCGTCCACGACGTCGTCGAACGGATGCAGGCCCGGGGTCCGGGGGCTCGCGGTCAGCCAGCGGGCCGCCGCGAGGGCGCCGTCGGCGTAGGCGCTGCGGTCACGGGCGGCGAGCCGGAGCTCCACCGACTCGCCCGGGCCGTCGAAGGTGACCAGGTGCGAGCCGGGCGCGGCGCCGGCGCGGATGCCGGCGACTTCGAGCAGGGGCCGGGTCTCGCTGCCGTCGCCCGCCTCGTCGGGGCCGGCCCAGCGCGGATCAGCCGCCACGATGCGACGGGCGATGGCGCGTGCGGTGCCTGACGGGCGATCCGCCTTGCCGCGGCGGTGCCACTCGACGATCGACGGCTCGAAGGCTCCGGCGCGGGCGTACCACGCGGCGGCGCGCTCGACGAGGCGGATGAACAGGGCGGCGCCGAGCGAGAGGTTGGCGGCGGCGACGCCGGCGGCGTCGTGCTCGTTGAGCATGGCCCGGACGCGGGACTGGTCCAGGTCCCAGCCTGTGGCGGCGAGGATGAACGCCCGATTGCCGGCGGCCAGGGCGTGCGCCAGATTGGCGGGGACCGCCGCGCCGATCGAGGCGTCCACGACCACGTCAGCGGTGGGCGCCTGGACGCGCGGCCCGTGGAGCGGCGGGCGGCCGATCGTGGTCACGGTCCAGCCCTGCGCAGTGGCAGCGGCGGTGATCGCCCCGCCAAGTCGTCCCGGTCCGTAGAGGAGGAGGTGCATGATCCGGACTGTCCTTTCCGCTTGGTGTGCCCCGCGGTGCCGGAGGTCCGAGAATCACGAAGGCCGCGTCCACCGTCTCGGTGTCCGCGGCCCCGATCGTCGCCTCCGTCCCGGAGGCTCGAGGTTCGTCGCTTGCGCGCCTTCAGAGCCCCAGGGCCCGAGTCTCCCGACTGGGCCGCCAAGGCTTCTTCTTGGCATCGAAGGCGAAGATGGTGTGCGACATGGCTCACGCATCATGCCAGCACTCAGTACCGGATGCAACACTTCCAGTCGTGAATAAGTTCCATGCATACTGCGTCGCCGCCGAGATCACGTCCGCGTTCGGTCCGGTGCGGCTGGCGGCGACCGCCCGGGGGATCGCCGCGCTCGCGATGCTGTCCATGCCCGAGGAGTTCGCGGCCGCGTTGGCGCGGCGGGGGTTGGTGGTCTCGCCGGCCGACGCTGGGCAGGCGGCGTCCGGCCGCCTGCGCGAGGCATCCTCGGCCGTCGCCGCGGCGCTGGACGGCCACGAGGTGGGCCTCGAGGCGATCGTGGTGGACGTCGCCGACCGGCCCGAATGGGACCGGCTGATCCTGGGCGTCGTACGCACCATCCCCCGCGGCACCACGCTGAGCTACGGTGAGGTGGCGCGGCGCGCCGGCCGACCGGGTGCGGCGCAGGCGACGGGGGGTGCCATTGGGCGCAATCCCGTGGGCCTGCTCATCCCGTGCCACCGCGTGGTCGCCGGCGACGGCACCCTCGGGGGGTACGGCGCCGCGGCCTGGGGCGGGGTCGAGGCGGCGCTGGATCTCAAGTCCGCGCTGCTGGCGCTCGAGGGCGTGGCGGCCCGGCGCTGAACGCTGCCGCCGACAGCGGCGGCCGGCGTGGACGCCTGGCGGGGGCGCGGTTCGCGCCTCGAGAGCGCCGCGCGACCGGGTCAGCCCCGCGGCACCGGGCGCATGGGATACACCCCCACCACGATGGGAGCGCCCGGATCCAGACTCAGCTCGTGGCCGACCTCGCCGCTGTTGAGGAGTTCTCCGAGCATGCGTGCCTCCGGCGCCGGCAGACCCACGAAGATGGTGCCGCCGGCGGACCGGAGCGGCGTGACGTCGTCGTCCCCGCCCGGGATGCCGAAGCGGCGACGGAGCTCGTGCATCGGGATCCACGGCCGGCTCTTGATGAAGCGGCGGAGCTGCGCCTGGGTGCAGATGGTGCGACGCGCGTCCGCGTCGACCTCGGCGTCGGCGAGCGCGGTCTCGGACGGTGCCGCCGTCGCGGCGGAGGACACGGCAGCGGGGGCGGCAGTCGCGGGGGCGGCATCGCGTCCCCCACCGGCAGCCTCGACGGCGTCGCGGACGCGCCCCAGCAGCTCCCGGGTGTCGCGGGCGGTGACGGCTGCCGCAGCGATCGGCTCGGTTCCGGGCCCGGCGGGCATGGGATCCCCGCCCATGGTCGGCTGCGGATGCCGGCTTTGCCGACTGCGCCGGCTCACCGGCGCGGGATCCGCGGGCGTGGCGCCCGCGTTGAGGAGGCGGTCATTGTGGGCTCGTGTCGGGCGGCCGTGGACTGCGACCGGTCAGCCGATCATACCCCGCGATGGTCGGCCGCGCGGGCGGGGATGGCGCCCGTCCGTCCGGCCGCACGTGGCTGCGCGCGGCTCGCGCCGGGGCCGCGGGTTGCGCGCGGAGGCTGGCGTGGTCAGCCCCGGACGACCAGCAGTCCGCGGGTCAGCTCGTTGAGGACGATGGGGCCGTCGACGCCGCACACCACGATGTCCTCGATCCGCGCGCCGAACCGGCCCTCGAGGTAGATGCCCGGCTCGATGCTGAACGCGTTCGCCTCCGCCAGGGGCTCGGTGTTGCCGGCCACGACGTACGGGTTCTCGTGCCCCTCGAGGCCGATCCCGTGCCCGGTGCGGTGGATGAAGTGGGGCCCGTACCCGGCCGCCGTGATGGCGTCGCGGGCCACGGCGTCGACGTCCTCCGCCGCGATGCCCGGCCGGACGGCCGCGGTCGCTGCCGCCTGTGCGCCGCGCAGCACCTCGTACAGGCGCGCGAAGTCCGGGTGCGGACCCAACGCAGGGTCGCCGCCGTCGACCCAGATCGTGCGGGTGATGTCCGATCCGTACCCGCCCAGCGTCCCGCCGATGTCGATCACCACCGGCTCGCCCGGGCGGATGACGCGCTCTCCGGCCTCGTGGTGCGGCGACGCGGAGTTGGGCCCCGAGGCGACGATCCAGAACTCGCTCTGCTCGTGCCCCTCGGCGACGAGCCGATCGCGGACCTCGAGCGCCACGTCCGCCTCGGTGCGGCCGACCAGCCGCCCGGCCGCGATCCGCGCGACCACCCGGTCGGCCGCGCGTGCCGCCTCCCGGAGCAGCGCGATCTCATCCTCGTCCTTGCGCATCCGCAGCCCGCGCAGCACCGCCGACGCCAGGCTGAACCGGGCGGCGGGGAGTACGCGCTGGAGGCCCAGGACGAAGGCAGCACGCAGGCCGTCCGACACCGCCACCGCCCCCAGGCCCGACGCGGGGCGACCCGTCGCCGCGGCCAGCACCGTCGCAACGAGGAGCATCGGGTCCTCGGCCTCCTCCCAGGTGGCCACGCTGACCGCGCCGATGGCCGCCGCCGGGCAGGAACGCGCCGGCGTCGCCTCCAGCCGCGGGGCGATCAGCGTCATCGACGTCCCGGGCGCGGTGGGCACCGCCAGGAGCGTGAGCCGCTCCAGCGGCATCGCCGCGTAGCCGGCGAGGTACCGCAGGTCCGCTCCCACCCCGACGAGCAGGGCGTCCAGCCCTGCACCGGCGGCCGCCGCCCTCGCCCGCTGCAGCCGCTCGGCGAAGCGCTCGGCCGGGATCGACGCCCTGGTCACTGGCGCTCCTCCTCGCCGCGCAGCGCGGCAACCCAGCGACCGAGGTCCCGGTCGCCGTGCTCGAACAGCCCCCGGTAGGCGAACACCCTCGCCGCACCGGCCCCGCGCGCCGCGCGCCGCTCGGCGACGTCGTCGTGCTGGCCCACCGCGACGGTGGGAACGCGGGCCGTGGCCGAGATGGTCACCGCGGCGATCCCGTCGTACGAGCGGGCGGTCAGGTCCACCACGCATCCGCCGAGCGTGGCCAGCGCGGCGCGCAGCAGCGCCGGCGACGCGAGGCGGACGGGCTCGCCGCCCGCTCGCCGCACGATCTCGGACAGGCGCGTCGCCCAGAGCAGGTCCTCGGCCAGGACGGCGACTCTGGGCACGCCTGCCACGGAGCGGGGCGTCACCCCAGCGAATGGACGAGGTGCCGGAAGACGTCGGCGGCGGCCACCACCCCGATGGGCCGCCCGTCCTCCACGATCGGGATGTGGCGGAACTCGCCGACCGCCATCTTGTGGATCGCCACCGCGAGCGTGTCGTCGTGGCGCAGCACCACCGGGTCCCGCGTCATGAAGTCGCGGACCTTGTACAGCCCGAGCCGCTTGTCGCTGGCCTTCACGACCGCGTCACGGTCGGTGAAGATGCCCACCAGCTGCCCGCCCTCGACCACGAGCAGGCAGTCGCCGCCCGAGGCGTGCATCTGGCGGATCGCGTCGGCGACGGGCAGGCCCGGCTCCACGGTGACGGGCGATCCGATGCCCAGGCGGTCGAGGTGCTCGCCCAGGACGGTGTCGTGATAGTCGAGCGCGGGCTGGGGCGTGTCCGCGTTGGCCAGGTCGGCGCCGCAGTTGGCGCAGTTGTCCTCGCCCTCGAAGTTGTCGTGGTGGCAGACGGGGCACAGCATCAGGTCACTCCACCGTCCAGGTCTCGCCGGCCATCAGGACGTTGGCGAGGTCCCCGGGGCCGGACTTGGCGATCGCCTGCTCGATCTGGGCGTCGACCAGGTCGGAGTGGGTGGGCCGGTCCACCTGGCGCAGGATGCCCACCGGCACCGGGAACTCCGGCCAGAACATCCGCGACAGGATGAGCGCGAGGTACGGGTCCTCCGCGTGCTGGTCGTGGACCACCAGGTCTGCTTCGGTGACGCCGTCCTCGCCGAGCGTCACCACCTCGGGGTGGAGGCCGCGCAGGCGGATGCCCTTGTTGCGGTCCTTGCCGAAGATGAGCGGCTTGCCGTGCTCGAGCACGAGCATCCGGTCGTCGCGGACCTCGCGCTCGGTGAACTCGCGCCAGGCGCCGTCATTGAAGATGTTGCAGTTCTGGAGCACCTCGACGTACGAGGCGCCGCGATGGCGCCCAGCCGCCTCGAGGGTCAGCTGCATGTGCTCGGTGTGGGTGTCCACCGTCCGGGCCACGAACGTGGCCTCGGCCGCCAGCGCGAGCGTCAGGGGCATGACCGGCCGGTCCACCGAGCCCATCGGCGTGGACTTGGTCCGCTTGCCGAACTCGGAGGTGGGCGAGGTCTGGCCCTTGGTCAGCCCGTAGATCCGGTTGTTGTGCATGACCATGGTGAAGTCCACGTTCCGGCGCATGGAGTGCAGGAAGTGGTTGCCGCCGATGGACAGTGCGTCGCCGTCGCCGGTGATCACCCAGATCATCAGCTCGGGGCGGGCGATCTTGAGCCCGGTCGCGAGCGTGGGGGCGCGGCCGTGGATCGAGTGGAAGCCGTAGGTGTTCATGTAGTACGGTAGCCGCCCCGAGCAGCCGATGCCGCTGATGAAGACGATGTTCTCCTTCGGCACGCCGAAGTCGGGCATCACCTTCTGCGTCTGGGCGAGGATGGAGTAGTCCCCGCAGCCGGGGCACCACCGGACCTCCTGCTCCGCGACGAAGTCCTTGCGCGTGAGCTTGGCGGGCACGGCGGGGGTGAGCATGTCGGTCATCGCTTCAGCTCCGCTCGGCGAGGATGCGGTTGGCCTCGTCGACGATCTCCGAGATCCGGAACGGCTTGCCGCGGACCCGGCCGTAGGCGAGCGCGTCCACGAGGTACGTGCCGCGGATCACGAACCACAGCTGGCCGAGGTTGAGCTCGGGGACGAGCACCGTCCGGTAGCTGCGGAGGACGTCCCCGGTGTTCTCGGGGAACGGGAACAGGTGGCGCAGGTGCGCGTGGGCCACCGACCTGCCGCTCGCCTGCAGGCGCTCAGCGGCGCTGCGCAGGGCGCCGTAGGTGGAGCCCCAGCCGAGGATGAGCAGGTCGCCCGTCTCGGGGCCGAAGACCTCGAGGTCCGGGATGTCGCTCGCGATCCCCGCGACCTTGTCGTGGCGGAGCACGGTCATCTTGTGGTGGTTGTCGGCGTCGTAGGACACGGTGCCCAGGCCGTGCAGCTTCTCGAGGCCGCCGATACGGTGCTCGAGGCCAGGCGTGCCGGGGACGGCCCACGGCCGGGAGAGCGTCTTCGGGTCGCGGGCGTAGGGCAGGAACGGGCCGTCCCCCTTGACGACATTGGGCACCGAGATGTCCGGCAGCTCGTCCGGCGACGGGACGCGCCACGGCTCGGCGCCATTGCCCACGAACGCGTCAGAGAGATACATCACCGGCGTCATGTACTTGAGCGCGAGGCGTGATGCCTCGATCGCCATCGAGAAGCACTCGCCGGGCGTGGCCGGGGCCACCACCGGCATCGGCGCCTCGCCGTTGCGCCCGAAGATCGCCTGGAACAGGTCCGCCTGCTCCACCTTGGTCGGGAGCCCCGTGGACGGGCCGGCGCGCTGCACGTTGACGATCACGACGGGCAGCTCGGTCATCACGGCCAGGCCCATCGCCTCGGTCTTGAGCGCCACGCCGGGCCCGGAGGTCCCGGTCAGCGCCAGCGCCCCGCCGTAGGCCGCGCCGATCGTCGCACCCATGGCGGCGATCTCGTCCTCGGCCTGGAAGGTCTTGACGCCAAAGCTCTTGTACGCGGACAGCTGGTGCAGGATGTCCGAGGCGGGCGTGATCGGGTAGGAGCCGTAGAACAGGGGCCGCTTGGCGGCCTGTGCGGCGGCGAGGAAGCCGAGCGCGGTGGCCTCGTTGCCGGTGATGTTCCGGTAGGTGCCGGGCGGCAGCTTGGCCTTGGGCACCCGGTAGGTCTCGTGGAACATCTCGGTCGTGTCGCCGAAGGAGTAGCCGGCGCGGAGGGCGCGGCGATTGGCCTCGGCGATGACCGGGCGGCTGCGGAACTTCTCGTCGATCCACCGCAGCGTGGGCTCCATGGACCGCTCGTAGAGCCAGAACATCAGGCCCAGGGCGAAGAAATTCTTGGTGAGGTCGACCTGCTTGCTGGTCATGTCCAGCCCATCGAGCGCCGCCGCGTTGAGGGTGCTGATCGGGACCTGGAAGACCTTGTACGCCTTGAGCGAGCCGTCCTCGAGCGGGTTCGACCCGTAGGCGGCCTTCGAGAGGTTGGCCTTGGTGAAGGCGTCGCTGTTGACGATGACCGCGCCGCCGGCCGGCAGGTCGACCACGTTGGTCTTGAGCGCGGCGGGGTTCATGGCGACCAGCACGTCCGGCGCGTCACCCGGGGTGTGGATGTCGAGCGCCGAGAAGCTGATCTGGAAGCCCGACACCCCGGGCAGCGAGCCCGCGGGCGCCCGGATCTCGGCCGGGTAGTCGGGGAAGGTGGAGATGTCGTTGCCGAAGACGGCCGCGGTCCGGGTGAACTGGGTGCCGGTCAGCTGCATGCCGTCGCCGCTGTCGCCGGCGAAACGGATCGTGACCCGGTCGAGCTCGCGGACCTCTCGCTCGGCACCCTGCGCTGTGGTTGTCATCCGCCTTCGGCTTGCTCCATGCGCTGATGCGGTCGGGGAGGAAGGTTGAGCAGCTCTTCGGGGAAGGCCTCCGCGAAGAACTTGAGGATGTCCACCTGGCGCACGACGCCCACCAGCTGCCGGTCGTCGTCGACGACTGGGATGTTCCGGTAGCGGCTCGACTGCATGAGCTCGAGCGCGTCCCGCACCGTCTGCGACAGCCGCAGGGTGTGCGGATCGGTGGTCATGTACGCCTCGACAGGGGCGTCGAGGTCCACGCCGGAGGCGACATCGGGGCCGACCAGGCGGCCGAAGATGTCACGCTCCGTGAGCACGCCCTTGAGGCGCCCATCGGCCCCCGTGATGAACACGGAATCGCCGGTGCCGGTGCTCTGGATGGCGCGCAGGCAGTCGCCGAGCGAGGAACCAGGCGACATCGCCACCGGTTGCCGCCGGCCGACCACCATCAGGGGTTCGGACGCGAGGGTGGGAACGCGCGCCAGGACAGCGCGCTCACTGAGATTTGCCACGGGGCGCAGTGTACCGCTGCGGCCGCCGCGGGCGGACGGGGCGACCCGGCATGGTCGAGGGGGGCCGCCCGGCCCATCGCCGGAATCGAGCCTCGCCGCCGGCCGTCCAGCCGGTACCCTCCGCCCGGTGAACCGATCGCGGGTGGTGGGCATCGCACTGGTGGTCATCAGCGCGATCTCGTTCGGCTCGGGCGGCCTGTTCGCGCGGCCCGCATACGCCGCCGGCATCGACTGGCTGACGCTGATGGCCTGGCGCTTCCTGCTCGCCGGCGGCCTTGCCTGGGCGGTGCTGCTGGCCAGTCCGTCCGCGCGGCGTGCACTGCGCGCGATGCCCCCCAGGACGCTGCTCACGGCGGTTGGCCTCGGCGTCTACTACCTCTCCAACACGGCCACCTACTTCGCGGGGATCACCACGACCCCGCTCTCGCTCGCAGCGCTCATCGTCTACGTGTACCCGCCGATCGTGGCGGTGCTCGCGCTGCGCTTCGGGCGACCGCTCAAGGGCCGCCGCGCCTGGACCGCGCTCGGGATCGCGCTGCTCGGGGTCGTGCTCGCAGTGGGCGGCATCAGCGCCTCCCAGATGCCGCCGCTCGGCGGCCTGCTGCTCGTGATCGCAGCCCCACTCCTGTACTCGGTGTGGATCATCATGGCCGCCCGCCACGCAGGCGAGACCAGCGAGGCGGTGGGCAGTGCGACAGCGGGCGCCGCCGATGCCACGGTCGCGGGCGCCGTGATGCTCAGCTCGACTGGTGTGGCCTACTGGCTCATCTGCGCCGTCCTCGGGCATCCGGTGCTGCCGGGCGACATCCCGTCCGCTGCCTGGCCCGGGATCGTGGGCGTGGGCGTGGTGTCGGGGTTCGTAGCGGTCCAGTTCTTCTACGCCGGGGCGCAACGGGTGGGCGCGGCCCAGGCGTCGCTCCTCTCGACCGTGGAGCCGCTGTGGACGATCACGGCCGCCGGGATCCTGCTGGGCGAGCGACTCACGCCGGTGCAGCTGCTGGGTGGCGTGCTGATCCTCGTCGGGGTGGTGCTCTCGCAGACGGGGCCGCGCGGCGAGCAGGCCGAGCTGCCGCAGCCCGTGCTGCGCCTGGGCGAGGACTAGGACTCCCGCCCTGTCGGGACCGCGCTCGCGCGCCGTGATCGAGACAGGGGGTGATCCCGAGACAGGGGGCAGCCGGCCCGCCGGCAGTCCGCTCTGGCCGCCGGTCAGACGAGCGCCGCTCGCGCCGCCGCTGCCTGTGCCCTCGCACCCGACGAGACCCAGCCGGCATCCGAGCCGACCCCGAGGAACAAGAAGCCGCGCTTGCGGTACGCCGGGACGAGCGAGGCGTCCGCGAGCAGGATGCCCGCCGCCTTGCCATTGGCCCGACACGCATCCACCACCGCATCGAGCGCCTCGGCGAACGCCGGCTCGTCGAGCCGGCCGGGAAGGCCCATGCTGTGGGACAGGTCCGCCGGACCCACGAACAGGACGTCCACCCCGTCGATGGCGGCGAGATCCCCCGCGGCCGTGACGGCCTCGGGGGACTCCACCTGGAACACGCCCAGGACCTGATCATTCACCGTGGACGCCAGGTTCTCGTGGCTGCGCTCGAAGTAGCCGTTGCCGCGGTTGAGCAGCGCCACGCCGCGGATCCCGGCCGGCGGGAACCGCATCCAGCGCAGCGCGTCGGCCGCGTCGGCAGGCGTGTCACAGCGCGGGAGGACCAGCCCGTCAGCGCCGAGGTCGAGCGCCCGGCCGACCCGCAGCCGCTCGATCGACGGCACGCGCACGAGCGCCGAGGTCGGCGTCCCCTGCACAGCGAGCAGCTGGGCGTGGATGTCCGCCTCGCTGCCCATGCCGTGCTCGAGGTCCAGCACCACCCAGTCGTAGCCCGAGCGGGCGACGATCTCGGCGGCGGCGAGCGAGCCGAGGTTGATCCAGGCGCCGACGGTGGGCTTGCCGGCGAGGATCCGCCGGCGCAGGCCGCCGCGCGGGGGGAGGGACGGGAGGTCGTTCGTGGTCGTGTCGCTCATGTGCGGATCATGCCCCAGCCGGTCGGGTCCGGGGGCCGGGCAGCGGGATCGCCACCGCGGTGCGCCCCGGCACCTGTGCCCATCAGGCGGTGGGGTACCAGTACTTAGAGGTCATTCCTTAAGGCGGGTGGCGCGGGATACGGTCTCGGTCCAGTGCTGTGGGATGGCCCATCCCAGAGCGGAGGACGACCAGCAAGGGACATGGTGATGAAGACCATCAAGTGGTACGCCTACCGGGCGGGGATGTTCCTGGGGACCATCGCCGCCGTCGTCGCGGTCTTCGGCCAGACGGCGAAGCGCTGGTGAGCCGCCGCTGGTGACCAGCGCCACCACACGAGGTCGCTGACTTGGCGCGGTGATTGCCCACCGCAGCGAGAGGGCCGCCGGAGAACCTCCTCCCGGCGGCCTTCTGATTCCCCGCCGGGCCCGCGAATGGCCCGCCGAGCGCTCGCCGCCCGCTACGCGCGGCCGCGATCCCGCCACATGTTGCGCAGCAGGAACGAGACGTTCGCGGGGCGCTCTGCCAACCGACGCATGAAGTACGGATACCACTCGCCGCCGAACGGGACGTAGACGCGGACGCGCCAGCCGGCGCCGACCAGCTGCTCCTGGAGGTCGCGCCGGATGCCGTAGAGCATCTGGAACTCGAACGCGTCGCGCGCGATGCCCTCGGCCTTGGCGACCTCGACCGCCCGCTTGATCAGCCGCACGTCGTGGGTGGCCAGCGCCGGGTACCGACCGGCGCGCAGGAGGCGGAGCATCAGCCGCTCGTACGCCTCGTCCACCTCGTGCTTCTCGGCGTACGCCACCGAGTGCGGCTCCTTGTAGGCGCCCTTGCACAGGCGGACGCGCCCGCCGGCCTCGATCATGGCCTCGACGTCGCGGTCGCTGCGCCGGAGCGCAGCCTGGATCACCACGCCCACGTCGGCGCCGCTCGTCCCGTCTTCCTGGGCGCCCACCGGCCGCACCGACTGCCACAGCTCGAGCGTGTCGTCGGTGGTGGTGTGGTCCTCCATGTCGATCCGCACGAAGGCGCCGGTCTCGATCGCCTTGGCCACGATCCGGCCGATGTTCTCGCGGGCGAGCGCCGGGTCGATGGCGAGGCCCATCTGGCTGGGCTTGAGCGAGACGTTGCGGTCGAGGTCCGTCCCGGCGAGGGCGCCGAGCAGGGCGACGTAGCGGTCGGCCGCGGCGCGCGCGTCGGCCGCGTGCGTGACGGACTCGCCCAGGACGTCGACCGTGGTGCCCATGCCCGCCTCGTGCAGGCGGCGGATCGCGGGCAGGGCCTCGTCGAGGGATTCGCCTGAGATGAACCGCCGCACCATGGGGCGAGTGACCGGAACGCGGGTGGCGAGCCGCCCAAGCGACTTCCGGTGCGAAAGCGCGAGCAGCGTCGACCGCATCGCGCGCTCGGCAAGGTCGTTGGCGGCGGTTTCACTCGGCATGCAAGACCTCAGGGTCAACAGGGGGACGTTACGTCCTCGGCTCCATCGGCAGCATCCACCTCGGCGCTGAGGCGGACGGCGACCCCGGCGACATCTCCACAGGCGATCGTGCTCGTCATCCCGAGCGGTCTCCAAGCGGGATGCCCGCGGTCTCGGACGCGCTGTGCGCGCAGCGGCAGGCGGCCTCGGGCCCGTTCGCCGCGAGGACGTCGCGGCCGAGGCGGCCGTTGCCCGCGCGTTCCGGTGCGGCATCCCCTGCATCCGCACCGACTGGCCTTCGAGGATCCACAACTCGTTCGGATCGGTCGTCAGCCGGGCGGCGACGGGGCGTGTCCATCGCGGCGAAGCATAGTGCGCAGCCCGTCGCCGGCGGGCAGTC
Organism: Chloroflexota bacterium; assembly: GCA_021812735.1. Next base: position 16,413 of record JAKAMV010000003.1, read on the forward strand.
GCTTCGACGGCTAGATTCCGGGCCATGCGGTCCCTCCGGACCGTGACGTCGCAGCGCCGGCCGGCCGCGACCGGGCCGGGGAGGACAGCATGGCCATCGACTACCAGCACATCACGCACCCGCACATCGCCCTGCGCAGGAAGAGCGGACCGCCCAAGACAGGCGGGGGGGCGACCGGGTTCAACGGCCGGCTGGCGGTGATCCTGACCAGCGTCGTCGGGACGATGTGGTGCGCCTACGCATTCGCGGTGCTGGCCCTGGTGGCCCTGCCGTCGGCCGTCCAGCAGGGCAGCGTCCTCGCCCTGGTCACCTGGGTCAGCCAGACGTTCATCCAGTTGGTGATGCTGTCGGTCATCATGGTGGGCCAGGCGATCATGTCGAAGGCGTCCGACGAGCGCGCCGAGATGACCTACAAGGACGCGGACGCCACCTTCCACGAGTCCGAGCAGATCCAGGAGCACCTCAAGGCGCAGGACGCGGCGCTCGACTCGCTGCTCAGCAAAGTGGCGGCGCTCGAGGCCTCGCTCGAGGCGGCGCTCGGGGCGAAGGGATAGCGGGGGCGGCGCTCAGTCGGCGCCTCCGCGGGGTCCGCGCGTGGCCGACTCCGCGGGGTCCGCGCTCGGCCGGCGCCTCCGCGGGAGTGCGCTCCCTCGTGGCGCGCGAGCTCCACCTCGAGCCACCAGCTCCACCTGGGCGGCGGATCACCACACAGTCGCCGCGTGGCTGCTGGGCGAGCCGAGCGGCGGTTTCCGATCCATACAGTCGCCAGGCGGGCGGCAGGACCCGATTCGCGTGTCCAGTCGGTCGAGCGAGGCGCACACCAGTCCCCCGGTGGCGATATGGGGTTGACCAGCGCCCTGACCGATCGCGGGCCGCGTTTGCGGAGGGTCGGGCCGCGCCGACGGCCGGCTCGGCTCAGTGCGCCTTCTTGCCCCCGTTCGCGCCCAGCTGCGCCTCGAGCTCGTCGCCCAGCTCAACCGTGCGGCGGAATGCGGCCCACACAGCCTCCGAGAGGACCGTGCGCAGGCGGCCGGACTCCAGCTCGTGGAGGGCCGCCGCGGAGGTGCCGCCCGGTGAGGTCACCATGTTCCGCAGGACGGCGGGGTGGTCGCCCGACTGCTTCGCGAAGCGCGTGGACCCCTCAAGCGTCTCGATCACGAGGTCGTGCGCGATGTGGCGCGGGAAGCCGAGGTGGACCGCCGCGTCGATCAGCGCCTCCATCACGAGGAACACATAGGCGGGCCCGGTGCCGGACACGGCGGTGGCCATCGCCACCCACTTCTCGTCCTCGACCTGGAGCTCGGCGCCCAGCGCGGACAGGAGGGCCTTCGCCTGCGCCCGCTGCTCGTCGGTGGTGGCGGGCGTGGCGTACCAGACGGTCATCCCGGCACCGATCCGGGCCGGCGTGTTGGGCATCGCCCGGACAACCTGGTCGTGGCCCAGCGCCGACACCAGCGCCACCGACGTGGGGCCAGCGAGGACCGACAGGACCACCTGCCCCTGGCGGAGGTGCGGCCCGATCTCACGGCCGACCTTGGCCAGCATCTGCGGCTTGACCGCCAGGATGACCACGTCAGCGCCCTGGACCGCCTCGACATTGGAGGCGACGGTGCGGATGCCGTGGGTCCCGGCCAGCGCAGCGCGACGCTCGGTCCGCGGGTGGCTGGCGACGATCTGGCTCGGCTCGACCAGCCTGCCGTCGAGCAGGCCGAAGATCATGGCCTCGGCCATGACGCCCGAGCCGACGGTCGCGATGGTCCTGTTCGCGAGGGGGGACATCGCGACGGAGGATACCACCGCGAATCCGGCGGTCAGCCAGCCTTGGCGGCGGCGGTGAGGAAGAACCGGCCGGTCGAGCGCACCGCAACTCCGGAGAAGCCCGCGCGGGCGAGCGCCGCCTCCATCACCTCGGGGTCGTGGAACGTCCAGGGGACATCGGGCGGCGGTCCGCCGCCGAGGTCGCGCCGGAGGTCGATGACCGCGAGCGCTCCCCCAGTCCGCAGCCGAGCGCGGAGTGACGCGGCGGCGGGGTCGAGTCCCGCCCCGCGCACTCGCCCGAGGAGGAAGGCGGCCACCAGCGCGTCGAAGCCGGGCTCGCCCGGCTCGGACGGCGCCCACGGGTCCGCCGTGTGGAGGTGGGCGCGCAGCCGGTGCGCCACCAGCCGAGCACGGGCGACGCCGAGCGCCGCGCCGTCCGGATCCGACGCATGCAGCTCCCCTCGGTCGGCGAGGAGCGGCGAGAAGAAGCCCACGCCGGCGGCCGGCTCGAGGATGCGCCCCGCGAGCGGCTGCGCGTCGAGCCAGCGCGTGACCATGTCCAACTCCGCGGCCCACGCCGTGTCGTGGATCGCACCGCGCTCGAACTGGCCGCCCCGCAGGAACCAGTCGCTCGGGAACGCCGGTGCGATCCGCGGCCGGCGCGCGGGAGCGAGGGGCGCGGATGCGGGGCGCCCCGGCCCTCGACCGTCGGCCACGGCTCCGTGCGCAGACGAAGTGGCCGACGCGGCTCGCTCCGCCAACGCCGTCCGCAGCCGTCCGCGGAGGAACGCGTTCGTGCCGACGCGGCCGAGGCAGGTCGGGCAGAGCTGCGCCCACGCCTCGAGATCGCCGGGCCCGCGGGCGCTCCAGGCGGCGCCACACCACAGGCACGCGAATTCGGCGTGGTACGGCATGGCTCCGTTCGCCCGCTCGACCGCGCTCAGCCGACCCGCACGAAGCTGTCGTTCGGCGCCAGCCCGTCGAACGCCTTGGGGTCCACGATCTCGGCCAGCACCTCGATCCCGTCCACGATCCGCGGGCCAGGCCGCCAGAAGTACGACGAGCCGTCGACGGCGAACACCCGTCCGGCGCGCACGGCCTGCAGATCTGCCCAGCCGTCGGGTCTGGGGAGGGCCTCCCAAGCGACGACCGTCTGCGCCAGGTCCATCCCGGCCGGCATCAGCACGATGATCTCGGGGTCCACCTCGCGCAGGGCGGCCCACGAGGTGGGCGATGGCCGCTCATGCTCCCGACCGAGGAGCTCCCAGCCGCCCGCGAGGCGTACCTGCTCGGGGATCCAGCGGCCGACGGCGGTCGGCGGCTCGAGCCACTCGAGGGCCGCGAGCCTCGGCGCGCCGAAGCCGTGGTCCCGTCGCGCCACCACGATCCCCTCGATGGCCTGCAGGCGCTCGCGCAGGCCAACCACCACGTCCATCGCCTCGTCCTCGGCCTCGGTCATCGCCCCCACGGTCTGGACGGCGTTGAGCACCCCCTCCACAGACAGCGGGTCGAGGCTCAGGACCGAGACCTCCTCGTCGATGTCGTCGGCGATCCCGCGCAGCTCGCGGGGTCTCACGGCGCACACCCGGTTGACGTCCGAGTGGATCACGAGATCGGGGTCTGCCGCGGCGAGGGCGTCGCGGTCGAGCTCGAGCAGCACGGGACCGGGCGGGCCGGACGCCGGGGGGCGGGCCGGACGCCGCGCGACCACGGGCACGGCCCGCGCCTCGGGCGGCCAGTCGCAGTAGGCCGTGGCGCCCACCAGCTCGTCGCCGAGGCCGAGCGCGAAGACGATCTCGGTGGCGGCCGGGTGAAGGGAGACGATGCGCACGGGCCCAGTCTACGGGCGGCGGCTCAAGCGGGGCTCCGCCCCGAACCGCCTCGTCCGGGTATCGAAAACGGCCCCGCAGCATCTGCGGGGCCGTGCCGAGGGGCCGGCGAGCCGGCCGAGGCGTCAGCCGCGCGGCTTGAGCGCGTCGAGGGCAGCTCGGGCCGCGGCCTTGTCCTGGTACCACTGCGCGTTGATCGGCGTGTAGCCGGTCCACTCGGCCGGGACGCTCTCCTCCGGGAAGATCGCGTTCACGGGGCACTCGGGCTCGCACGCGCCGCAGTCGATGCACTCGTTCGGGTCGATGTAGAGCATGCGGTCCGTGCCCTCGTCCAGGTGGATGCAGTCCACGGGGCAGACCGACACGCACGCGGTGTCCATGACGTCGACGCAGGGCTCGGCGATCACATACGCCATCTGGGATTGTCTCCTGATCAAAGTCGCGGCTGATACATCGGACGAGCCGAGTCTGCCTCGAAGCGTAGCACCGCGTGGGACGCGGGGAGCGCCATTGCGGGCCGGCCTGGGCGCGTCGCGGGTGCGCTCCACGGCTCGCCGTGGGTCACCGGTTGCTGCTGCCGACGCGAGGCGCGGAATGCGGTCGAGGGAGCCGGCGCGGGCCGCCGCAGCGCGCATGACGTCCACGACGATCCAGGCGCCGCCGCAGGGTCTGCGGCGGCGCCTGCTCGCGCGCCTCTACCGGCACCCCAGGCTGCAGCTGGCGCTGCTGCTCGCGCCGCCCACCGGCTGGTTCGGCGCCGTCTACCTCGGCTCACTGGCAGTCCTGTTCGTGGCCGCCTTCTGGTACCTCGACCCGCTGACGTCGGCCATCAAGCACGACCTGACGCTCAAGAACTTCGAGACGCTCGTCTCGAACTCGGTCTACCGGACGGTCACTCTCCGCACTGTGGGGATCGCGGCGCTGGTCACCGTTCTCGATGCGCTGCTGGCGTTCCCGGTCGCCTACTTCATGGCGCGGTACGCCGGGCCGCGCACCCGGGCGATGATGTTCATCCTCGTGCTGCTGCCGCTGTGGTCGAGCTATCTGGTCCGCGTCTACGCGTGGCGGGTCATCCTAGGCAACGGCGGTCCGTTCGAGTGGACGCTCCAGCAGGTGGGCATCCCCAATGCGGTCCTCTACCCGAGCGACCTGGCGATCCCCATCGTCTTCACCTACATCTGGCTGCCGTACATGATCCTGCCCATCTACGCGGGCCTCGAGCGGCTCCCGACCTCGCTCCTCGAGGCGTCCGGAGACCTCGGCGCACGACCCGCGATGACCTTCCGGCGCGTGGTCCTGCCGCTGGTGTTCCCGGCGGTCGTCGCGGGGTCGATCTTCACGTTCAGCCTGACGCTGGGCGACTACATCACGCCGGGCCTGGTGTCCAACAGCCAGTTCATCGGCAATGTGATCTACGACAGCCAGGGCGTGTCCGGCAATGTCCCGTTCGCGGCAGCGTACGCCACCGTCCCGGTGCTGATCATGGCCCTCTACCTCGTCGCTGCGCGCCGGCTGGGCGCGTTCGACGCGCTCTAGGGGATCGCCGTGGGACGACGCCTCGTGGGCCTCGCGACGATCGGGGTGTTCGCCTTCCTGTACCTGCCGATCGCGACGATCTTCCTCTACAGCTTCAACGCGGACCGGGGCCAGTCCTGGCCGATCACCGACTGGACCCTGCACTGGTACGCGGACGCGATCGGCAACCAGGACATCCTCGACGCCCTGGTCCTGACGCTCCAGGCGGCCGCCAGCGCCACCACGATCGCGCTCGTCCTCGGCTCGCTGGCGGCCTTCGCCGTCCACCGGTTCCGGTTCTTCGGGCGCGACGCCGTGTCGTTCGTGCTGCTGCTGCCGATCGCGCTGCCGGGCATCGTGACCGGCATGGCGCTCAACGCCACCTACAACACGGCGCACGTCCCGTTCAGCCTGGCCACGATCATCATCGGCCACGCCACGTTCTGCGTGGTCACGGTCTACAACAACGTCGTCGCCCGGCTGCGGCGCTCCTCGCGATCGATCGAGGAGGCGTCCATGGACCTCGGCGCCGACACGTGGCAGACATTCCGCTACGTCACGCTGCCGGTGATCCGCACCGCGCTGCTGGCGGGTGGCCTGCTGGCCTTCGCCCTGTCGTTTGACGAGGTGATCGTCACCACGTTCACGGCCGGCACGCAGCAGACACTGCCGATCTGGATCCTCGCCAACCTGCGCCTGCCCAACCAGCGCCCGCTGGTCAACGTGGTGGCCGTGCTGGTGATCCTGGCGTCCGCGATCCCGGTATACCTGGCCCAGCGCCTGACGAACGAGAGCGGCCCGACCGGGCGAACCTAGCCTCGTGCGCCGGCGCCGCTACCAGCGTCGGCTCGACTCCGCCGCCCCGATGTTCTCACGACGCGTCTGGGCGCCCGTCACTGCCATCGCTTCGCCGTCTCCGCCACCAGTACCACTGCCAGCGCCATCCACGGCGCGAGCGCCGCTGCCGCACCTCGTACGCGAACCAGCACCAAAGCCTCCTGGCCCGGAACGCCGGGCTGCGCTGCCGCCAGCGGTCGCTCCTCGGGTGCCCTCGACCTGGCCTGCGGAAGGCGCAGCCTACGCAGACCCGCTTAGCAGGGGCTTATCTGCGGCCGGTTGCCTGCAGCCTGTCGCTGCCTCGCCCCCATCGCTGATCCGCCCCCGCCCCGAGTCGGCTCTCGGCGGAGGTCCGCTGCACGACATCGGTTCGGACCCGGAGAGTCGGCGTGGAATCGGCGCGAGCGGCCGGAAATCGGCGCGGACTGGCCGGGCTCCGGCCATCCCGACGGTGGCGCCGGAGCGCGCTCTGCTGCACCCAGCGACTCAACGATGCGGTGCCCGCACGAATCGATCGCCCCGCGATGCAATCGTGCGCCGTTCAGCTCGCGGTCCGCTCGCCTGCGCACGACTGCGACGGCAGCGGACCCGCTCGTGCGGCCAGCGCACCGTTGAGTCGCTGAGCGCAAGGCCTGCGCGGCGCGGGGGCGGACCGGCGCGAGGCCTGCGCGGCGCGGGGCGAGGAGCGGGTTACATCCCCTCGGGGACGTAGCTCGGGTCGAGGTACTTGTCCGGGTCGTCCTTGAACTCGAGCAGGCAGCCCTTGCCGCAGAACCAGTACGTCTGCCCCTCGTGCTCGAGGGAGAGCTGGGACTTCTCGGTGTCCACGCCCATGCCGCAGACGGGGTCCTTCACGATGGCCATCGGCGAATGCTCCTCGGTTGCCGCCGGAGACACGCCCGCCCGGCGCGCGGATGCCCCCGAGGCTACCCCAGCCGGGAGTAGCATGCGGCCATGAACCCAACAACTCTCGAGCTCGCCCGTGTCGCCCTGCTCGAGGAGCGTGCGCGCCTGGTCGGCGAGCAGCAGGAGATGACGATCCAGGCGCCCGATCCGATGACGTACGGGTCGCAGGCGGCGGCGGCGAGCCAGGTGTTCGCCCAGCAGCGCGACCTCGCCCTGCGCGAGCACAATCAGCAGCTGATCGAGGCGGTGGACGCAGCGCTGGCGCGCCTGGACGCGGGCACCTACGGCATCTGCGTCAGCTGTGGCCAGCCGATCGGCGCCGCGCGCCTGGACGCCCTGCCGGCCGCCGCCCACTGCATCGACTGCCAGAAGAAGGCGGCCGCCGGGCGCCATCGATGACCCGGGGCGCGCTCGAAGACGCCCCGAGGCTGGTCGCGATCGAGGACATCCGCGCGGCCGCGCGGATGCTCGCCGGCGTCGCCATCCGCACGCCGCTCGTTGCGTTCGGCGCACCGGAGCGCCGGCAGTGGCTCAAGGCCGAGTCGCTCCAGCCGATCGGCGCGTTCAAGCTCCGCGGCGCGTACCACGCCGCGGCTGTGCTCCCGCCCGACGAGCGCGCCCGCGGGCTGATCACCTACTCGTCGGGCAACCACGCGCAGGGCGTCGCGCGGGCGGCGCGCCTGTTCGGGGTGCCGGCGGTGATCGTCATGCCGTCCGACGCCCCCCCGCTCAAGAAGTCCCGCGTCGAGGCGGATGGGGCCGAGGTGGTGGTCGTCGGGACCGCTTCGGACGAGCGCAAGCGGGTGGCCGAACAGATCGCCGCCGAGCGCGGCCTCGCGATCATCCCGCCCTACGACGACCGGCGCATCGTGGCCGGCCAAGGCACCTGCGGCCTCGAGATCGCCGAGGACATGCCCGACGTGGCCGCCGTGCTGGTGCCGGTGGGCGGCGGCGGGCTGGCGAGCGGGGTGGCTGCGGCGGTCCGGGCGCTGGCGCCGCGAGCGAGGGTGATCGGCGTGGAGCCCGAGCTGGCCGCGGACGCCCGGGAATCGCTCGAGGCGGGGCACATCGTCCGCTGGGAGGCCGAGCGCGTGGGCCGCACGATCGCTGACGGCACCCGCACCCAGTCCATCGGCCGGCTCAACTTCGCGCACCTCTCGGCGCAGATGGACCGCATCGTCACGGTGTCCGAGGCCGAGATCGCCGCTGCCGTCAGACTGGCCGCCGAGGAGGCGCGCCTGGTGGTGGAGCCCTCGGGCGCGCTGCCTGTGGCCGCGATGCGCTTCCACGCGCGCGAGCTGGGCCTCGACCCGGCGGACGGCCCGATCGTGGGCGTCGTGTCAGGCGGCAACGTGGACCCGGGCCGCTACCTCGAGTACCTGGGCGCCTCGATGCCCGCCGAGGGCTGACCGCCCAGCCTCGGTGCGCCGGTTGCGTCGAGCGCGCCGGCCGCGTCGAGCGCCCTGGGCGTCCCGGCCGCGTCCAGCCTCGGCGCGTCCGCCAGCTCGAACGCCAGGGCGCTCGCAGCGTCCAGCTGGCGGTCCGCCCGCGCGGCGCGGCGCTCCTCGTCGCGCATCCAAGCGATCACCAGCAGCAGCACGATCCCGATGAACACCAGATCGCCGGCGACCCACATGATCCCGCCCGCGAGCTGCTGGTCCGCCAGCGCCGTGGGGCCCCACGCCCGGCTGGCGTCGGCGTAGAACGGGTAGAGCGGCTCGGGCGCCATGAAGATCGCGAGGGCGAGGAACGTCATCTGCGGCGCCTGCAGGCCCACGTACAGCACGCTCGCGGCCGGGCTGAGGCGCCACGGCGCCGGGTTGCGGCCCACCACCGGCAGCCAGAACAGGAGTGCCGACACCAGGTACAGCAGGTGCTCGGCGTCATGCACCCAGTTGTTCTCCAGCGACAGCTCGTACACCGGCGAGAAGTGGGTGCTCCACTGGACGGCCGCGAACAGGACCCACGCCACCACCGGGCGTCCGAGCAGGCGCAGGGCCCGCGAGTGGAGCATGGGCAGGAGCCACCGCCGGCGGACGTCGGCCGGCGCCGCCTGGAGCGCGAGGGTCGCGGGCCCGCCCAGGAGGAGCAGGGGCGGCGCGATCAGGATCAGCAGCAGGTGCTGGACCATGTGGTCCGAGAGGAGCGTGTCGTCGTAGAGGCCGACCCCCGAGTCGAGCGCCACCAGCACCACGGCCACGCCGACCACGAAGAACAGCGTCCGCGACCTCGCCACCCGGTGGTGCGGATGCGCCCGGTTGACCCGTCGGACGCCCGCCTGCCACAGGGCCAGCGCCGCGAGGGCGGGGAGCCAGAGGGTCGGGTCGAACCCCCAGTCGAGCAGGAACGTCCCGACCGTCGGCGCGGGGAGGGTGTCGGCCTGGTGGGCGAGGGCGACGGGCGCCGACGCGATGGCGAGGCCCAGCGCCAGCAGGACGGCGAGCAGGGCAGGGATCCGGCGGTTCACGGCAGGCATTGTCCCCCGATTCGCGGAAACGGCACCCGAGAGACGCCTGCGCTGCGGGCCGTTGGTCACGGCGCGACTAGGCCGTCTGGACCCCTGGGAGGCGGTTCCCCCCTATGATGGGCGGCGGATCGCGGCCCACGACCAGCGAACGGGCGAGGCCGCCGGCCGGACGAAGAGGTGACGATGAGCGCCGACGCCGCCGTCATGCCCGCTGCGGCGAGCCGCGCGCAGACGGCAAGCCGCCCCGCACGCGGAATGGGCAACCCGGTCCTGGGCATGCTGCTGTTCATCACCTCCGAGGTGATGTTCTTCGCTGGGCTGTTCGCCGCCTACTTCTCGATCCGGGCCAGCCACACCGAGATCGTCAACGGCGTGGCGACCCACGTCTGGCCGCCCAGCCAGGACGCCGGCATCCTCAACCCGTGGCGCCTGGCCACCGAGTCCGGCGCGCTCAACCTCATCCTGCCGGCGACCGTGATCCTGATTCTGTCGTCGTTCGTGTGCCAGTGGGGCGTGCGGGCCATCCGGCGAGGCGACCAGCGCACGTTCATCCGGGCGATGAGCCTGACGCTCGTGATGGGCGTCGCCTTCCTGCTGCTCCAGGCCTACGACTACAGCGTCCTCATGGGCGAGGGCCTGACGCTCAGCTCCGGCCTCTTCGGCTCCACGTACTTCACCCTGACCGGATTCCACGGGCTCCACGTCCTGGCCGGGGCCCTGATGCTCGCCCTGGTGGTCTACCGGGGTCGGACGGGGCAGTTCAACGCCCGTCGCCACGACATGGTCGAGGCCGTGTCGCTGTACTGGCACTTCGTCGACGTCGTCTGGATCGTCCTATTCTCGGTGCTGTACTTGGTGTAGCGCACCCGCGGGTGCGCCGCTCGCGTGCAGCGAACGAGCGGTGGCGCCCGTCCGGTCCAACCCTCGGTGCGCGCGGGCAAGCTCTCGAGGGCCTGCGGAACCGATGCTCAGCGATCTCTGGAACCGCCTCGTCGCCTGGACCGGCACGCTGGTCGCGCCCGACTGGGCGTCGCTCGTGGCGCTGATCCCGGTCCTGCTCCTCCCGGTCGTGGTGGCGTTCCTGGCGGTCACGGGCGCGAAGTGGGCCGGCGCCGGCCCGACGCGACGTGGACCCGGGCGCCGTCCGCCCCGCTCGCCCGACGGACGCGCGGTGCGGGTCGTCGCGGCGGCGCCGTTGGCCGTGGCGTGCGGGGCGTTCACCTTCGCGTTCGGGCTGGTGGCCGGCGGGCCGTGGCCCGCCGTCGGGGTGGCGGTGGCGGTCGTCGGCCTGGGCTGGTGGGCAGCGGCGCTTCGGCGCGGCGGGCTCGCGGGACGCGGACGGACGGATGCGCCGGCGAAGAGCCAGGACGCCGCCCGCGACGAGGCCGTGTCACCTCCGGGCGCTGGCATCGCCACCGGACGGATCGTGCTCGCGCTGACGGGCCTGGTCGCGGCGGCGGTCCTCGTCGCCACCACCCGCGTGGTGCCGGACCCGCCCAGCGGCGGCGGCGCCTCGACGGCCGCGTCGGCATCCTCGCCGCTGCCCGCGGCACCGACGACGGCGGTCTCGGCCCCGGCCGTCGGCTCCCTGCCGTCGGCCGACGTGACGCTCGCCGCCCGGGGCATCCGGTTCGTCGCGGAGGTGCTCATCGCCCCCGCCGGCCGGCCGTTCACCGTGGCATTCGACAACCGCGACAACGTTCCCCACAATCTCGAGATCCGCGACGCGACCGGCAAGGTGCTGTTCAGGGGCGACCTCGTCACCGGGCCCACCGTCACGCTCTACGACGTCCCGGCCCTCCCCGCCGGCCAGTACCCGTTCATCTGCACGGTCCACCCGGCGATGAGCGGGACGCTGACCGTCAGATAGGTAACGAGCCATCCGCCGACTGCGCACCCTCCCCGCCGCGATCCTCTCGATCGCGCTGCTCGTCGCCGCGTGCGGCAACACCTCCGGGCCGCTGCCCGCCGTCGGCCACGAGGCGCCGGCCATCTCGGGCACCGCGCTCGACGGCTCCGCCGTGAGCCTGGCCAGCCTCAAGGGCCACCCCGTGGTGGTCAACTTCTGGGCCTCGTGGTGCGTCCCGTGCCGCGACGAGTTCCCCGTCTTCCGCGACAGGCTCGCCGCGCTCGGGCCCACCGACGGCCTGGTGGTGCTGGGCGTCCTCTACAAGGACGAGGCCGACCTCGCCAAGGGGTTCGTGGCCGACTTCGGCGCCACCTGGCCCACCGTCGCCGATGCCGACGGGGCGATCGCGGCGGCCTACCGCATCACGGCCCCGCCGCAGACGTTCTTCATCGACCGGACCGGCGTCATCCGGGCGATCCAGATCGGCGAGCTGACCGCAGGGGTGTTCGACACGCAGTACGCGAAGATCAAGCCGTGACCGCCGCCGCGCCCGCCGCGCCCACCGCGCCCACCGTCGACGGCGTCGCCGTCCGTGTCGACGACGTCCGCAAGTCGTACGGCGCCCGCCAGATCCTCGCGGGCGTGTCGTTCGCGGTCCGCCGCGGCGAGCTGCTCAGCCTGCTCGGGCCGAACGGCGCCGGCAAGACCACCACGGTCGAGATCATCGAGGGCTACCGCAACGCCGATGCCGGCACCGTGCGCGTGCTCGGCCTCGACCCGGCACGGGATGGCAACGCGCTCCGGCCGCGGATCGGGCTGATGCTCCAGGAGGGCGGCATCGACAACCGCTCCACCCCGCGGGAGGTCCTGCGGCTGTACGCCCGCTTCTACCGGGATGGGGAGAACCCCGACGAGCTGCTCGAGGCGGTGGACCTCGGGCGTGCCGCCAGCACCCGCTACCGGCGCCTGTCGGGCGGCGAGCGGCAACGCCTGAGCCTCGCGATCGCGCTGCTCGGGCGCCCCGAACTGCTGGTCCTCGACGAGCCCACGGCGGGCATGGACCCGGCCGCCAAGCAGGCCACGCGCGAGCGGATCGCCAGTCTGCGGGCCGCCGGCACGACGATCCTGCTGACCACGCACGAGCTCGGCGATGTCGAGCGCCTGGCCGACCACGTCGCGGTTCTGGACCGCGGGCGGATCGTCGCCTACGGGACGCCCGCCGAGCTCACGGGCGCGGGAACGCCGCGGGTCCGCTTCCGGCTGTCGGCCCCATTGGCCGAGGGCGACGATGGGGCGCTCGTCGCGGCGGTCCTGGGCGCCCACGCCCCGGGGGCGCGGGTGGCCGACGCGGGCGCCGGCCACCACTACGAGCTCGAGGGCCTGGCCGACGCGCCCGACCCGGCGATGGTCGCCCGCCTCGCCGGCTGGTGCGCCGACCGCGGCCTGCTGATCACCGAGCTGCGCCTCGGCGCCGCCAGCCTCGAGGAGCGCTACCTCGAGCTGGTGGGGGCGGACGCCGCGGCGGAGGCGGGAGGCGAGGCATGAGCACCGTCAACGGCTCGCGGCCGCTCGGGACGGGCGCCCCCGCGCGGTCTGCCTCGTGGACGTCGAAGGCGCTGGCGCTGATGGCCAACGAGCTGCGCCTCGCGATGCGCCGCGGCGAGAGCCTCCTGATCACGTTCGTCATCCCGGCGGGCGTGCTGCTGGTGTTCTCGGCGTTCGACGTCTCCGGCGGCAGCTCGGCCGGCAAGCCCGTCGACCGGATGCTGCCGGGGTCGATGTCGCTCGCGATCCTCGCCGCGTCCATGGTGTCGCTCGCGATCACCACCGGCTTCGAGCGCTCGTACGGCGTGCTCAAGCGGCTCGGCGGATCGCCCGCCGGGACATCGGCGCTGGTCGCGTCCAAGACGGCCGCGGTCATCGTGGTCGAGACCGTCCAGGTGGTGCTGCTGGTCACGATCGCGCTCGCGCTCGGGTGGTCGGCGGGACCCGTCGTGTCGGTGGCGCTCGTCGTCGCCGGACTGCTGCTGGGCACCGTGGCGTTCGCGGGCTTCGGGCTCCTGATGGCGGGCACGCTGCGCGCAGAGGCGACGCTGGCCCTGGCCAACCTGCTGTTCCTGGTGTCGCTCGTGATCGGCGGCGTGATCATGCCGCTCGACAAGCTGCCGGCCACGGTGGCCTCGGCGTCGGCCCTGCTGCCGCCGGCGGCGCTGACCAGGGTGCTCACGGTGGGCCTGGGCGGGGCCACGGGCGACGCGACCGAGGCCGTGGTGGTGCTGGCTGTGTGGGCGGTGCTCCTCGCCGGCCTGGCCGCGCGCAAGTTCCGCTGGGACTGAGGGAGTCCCGGGCGGCATTCGGCGCACCGGGCTACCCTGCGAGTCGTGATCCCGCGAACCCGCCACCACATCGGCCTCGCCTCGCTTGCCGCGGCGCTCCTGCTGACGCTCGCCGCCTGCTCGAGCGGGACCCCCTCCCCGTCGATCATCATGCTCGACCCGGCCGCCTCGGCCAGCAACGCGGCGATGGGCGTCCGCGAGACTGCGTACGACCCGGCCAAGCCCGAGCCGCAGCTCCAGCTGACCGACCAGGACGGCCGGCCGTTCGACCTGACCTCGCTGCGGGGCACACCGGTCTTCGTCTACTTCGGCTACACGCACTGCCCCGACGTCTGCCCCACCACGCTCGTGGACCTGCGGACCGCGATCCAGCAGGCGGGCCTGCCCGCGAAGGTGGTGTTCGTGACCGTCGACCCGGCCCGCGACACAGCCCCCGTGATGCAGTCGTACCTCAACGCGTACAAGGCGGGCTTCATCGGCCTGACCGGCACCGCGGCACAGATCGCCACCGCAGCCGCTGCGTGGGGCGTCCAGTACCACGCCGAGCCCGCCGACTCGGGCGGCAACTACGCGATGTCCCACACCAGCGAGGTGTACCTCGTGGACGCGTCGGGGATGCTGCGCAACCACATCTTCTTCGGCGCCGGCAGCCGGCTGATCGCGACCATCCTCAAGCAGGTCAGCGGCTAGGCCAGCCAGCCGCCGATCCGACGCGGGCCCGCCCCAGCAGCGGATCCGGCTCGGGTCCGCGAGCAGCGGATCGCCCGGGCGGCGGCCATGGCCGAACAGGTCCGCAGCCTGATGTCGCGCGGCTACGCGGGTTCGCTGTTCCTCACCACCGAGGACTGCAAGGCCGAGGTCGGGATCCTCAAGGCCCGCGGCGTGGAGTTCATCGAGGAGCCCAGCGAACGGCCATACGGCATCGACGCCGGCTTCCGCGATCCGTCCGGCAACCACATCCGGCTCGCCCAGATGCGCTGGGGCTGAGAGCCCAATCCGTCGCAGGGCGCCCGGCCGACCTCGCGCGGAGCCCCGCGGCCCCGACAAGTCGAAACCCCCGGGTGGTCGGGTCCGGGGGTTTCAGGAGAAGCGAGTTGGTTGCGGGGAGGGGATTCGAACCCCTGACCTTCGGGTTATGAGCCCGACGAGCTGCCGCTGCTCCACCCCGCGATGGGACAGGTATCGTACCGGCGATCAGCGGAGCCGTCAAAGGAGGGCGCCGTCGGGGCAACCGTGAGAGCCTGGGCAACCGTGAGAGCCTGGGCAACCGTCGGATCCGGCCGGGCCGATGCTCCCACCTCACGCCCCCGGATGCACGCGCCACCACCACGTCGGCGGCACCCCGCTCGAGCAGGTCGAGCGCGACGGGGCGGTAGAGCGGCGGTGACGTCAGGAAGCCGCCGAGCAGCAGCACCACGGGGGCGGGCATGACGCCGCCGGCCACGGCCTCGCGCCACCGCGGGCGGTCATGCGGCGGGCTCCCGGCTCGCCCCCGCCATGCGCTGCACGTGGCTCGGCTGGAGGACGTCCCAGAGCACGCGTCCGCCGACCACCAGGCCGGCGGCGAGCATGACGAGCGTGGCGAGGCCCATGGCAACGAACGGCAGTCGAAGGTCGATGGCCGCCAGGACCCCAGTGGCCACCGACGCGACGATGGTGCCGCTGGTGCCGGCCGCCCCGAACAGCCCCTGCGCGGTGGAGCTCCGCCCGGGCGGGGCGGCCCGCGCGACGAGCGTGTACAGGGCGGGGGACGAGAACGCCGCCGCCGTCCCCTCGACCAGCCCCAGGCCGATCATCCACCAGACGCTCGGGACCAGCGGGTAGGCGAGTCCGCACGCGGCGACGCCGACGCCGCCGAGCACCAGGGCGAGGAAGCCGCCCTCCCGGTCCACGAATCGGCCGGTGAACGGGGACAGGACCAGGACCGGCAGCGAGAACGTGAAGAACGACACCCCGATCAGCGCGAAGCTCGCGCCCAGGCTCGTCATGTACACGCTCCAGATGACCTCGTACGTGCCACTCGCGAGGTACGCCCCGGCGTTGACCACGAGCGCGACGACGAGCAGCCGGTTGAGCAGCCGCCCCGGCTGCGGCGCGTCCGGCTCGGCCTCGCCGTCCGTGGGCTCGGCCTCGCCGCCCGTGGGCTCCGCGGGCCCGGCGAGTCCGGCGCCGATCTCGCCGGCTGGCGCGCTGAGCCGCGAGCCGGCCTCCGCGCGGCCGAGGTCGGCGACGCGCACGAGGACCACCGCGGCCGAGGCGGCGTAGGCGAGGCCGAAGACCCAGAACACAACCGTCGGCTCGCCGGTGATCGCGGCCGCGATGCCGCCCACCGCGGGACCCACCATGAAGCCGCCCATCTGCGCGGAGCCGTACAGGCCGAACGTCTCGCCCTGCCGCTCGGGCGGGTTGACGTCCATCAGGTAGCCGCGGGCGGCCGGGTCGTAGGCCGCAGCGGCGAGCCCGGCGATGGCGCGCAGCACGATGAACGCCGCCGTCCCGCTGACCGCCACCGGCAGCGCCACCGCGACCGCCGACACGCCGAGCGCCATGACCATCATCCACTTGCGCGACACGCGGTCCGCGAGGCGTCCGAACAGGGGCTCGCTGAACAGCCGAGCGGCCGGCCACGCGGCCACCACGATGCCCAGCTCGGGCAGGTCGACGCCGTGCTGCGTGTAGAAGATCGTCAGGATGGGCAGGATCGCGCCGAACCCGAGCGCGATCACCCCTTCGGCCGCCAGCAGCGGGAGCACCCGACTCCAGCGCGCGAGCCAGTCTGAGAGGCGAGATGACACCGGAGGAACCTCTGGGACGGGCCGCAATCCTAGCCGAGCCGGCGCGCCGTGCCGAGGGCCGGTCCGCGGCTCGCGACCGGCCGAGCGCCCTATGATGCCCGGGAGATGAGCCCTGCCCTGCTCCTGACCCTCCTCCTGTCGTCCCTCTTGGCGATGCCGCCCGTGCGGCGGCTGCAGCAGGCCAGCTGGACCCCCGGCGCGCTGCTGACCGCTTGGGTCGTCTACGTTGCGCTCATGGTGATGGGCGTCGACGGAGCCGCATCCAAGTACCTGCTGCCTGTTCTGGTGGTGCTGTACGTCCTCCCATACGCGGCGGGGCAGGCTCGGCTGGAGCGGGCTGGCCGGCTGCTCGGGGCGGCGCGACGACCTGCGCGGGCGCGACCGGTCGTCAACGTGACGCCGCCGGGCCAGCCGACGGTGGGCGTGCCTCCGAGCGAGCCGAGCCCGAATCGCCACAGGCGCAAGCCGCCGGTCGAGTACCGCTGACGCCGTCGGCCCGGCTCGAGCCGGGCCTCCATCGGTGCGCCAAGCCCCCCGCCCGTCGCGCCGCCCGCTGATCCTCCCGACCGCCGCGCCTCGCCTGTTCCTGGGCCGAACGACGCGCCCGCCCCTGGGCCGAACGACGCGTGAAGCGACAGCTGCGCCGCCCAACGGCTCGGATGTCGATCCGAGCTCGAGGCCATCCGTCGCCTGAGCCGCTGGGCGGTTGTCCCGCATCGTCGCGCGTCGCACGGACCGCTGAACGGTTGGTCGCCACGCCGAGAGGGGGACGAGGTGGCCGTCCTCGGCCACCGCCGCCCGCCGTGGCACCAAGTCAGGGGACACGACCGCCGGTGCACCGCGGCTGCGCGCGCGCACGCAGCCGGCCGACCCCGCGTGGTCTATCGTCGGCGTGTGGTCCGCCAGACGTTCGACCGATCGCCGTGGAGCCTCGACCCCGAGGTCTCGTTCCTCAACCACGGGTCGTTCGGGGCCTGCCCCGCACCAGTGCTGGAGGCGCAGCGGGCCTGGCGGGACCGCCTCGAGGCCGAGCCCGTCCGCTTCTTCGAGCGGGAGCTCGAGCCGCTGCTCGATGCCGTCCGCGCCGAGGTCGGCGAGTTCCTCAACGCGGACCCCGACGGCATCGCATTCGTCCCCAACACCACGGCTGGCGTGTCGACCGTGCTCGCGTCGCTGCGCTTCGCGCCCGGCGACGAGCTCCTCGCCGGCGACCACGAGTACAACGCCACGCTCAACGCCCTCCGCGCGGCCGCCGAGCGCGACGGCGCGAGCGTCGTCGTGTGCCACATCCCATTTCCGATCCACGACCCCGCCCAGGCCGTGGAGGCCTACCTCGAGGCCGTGACGCCGCGGACCCGCCTGGCGCTGGTCAGCCAGGTGACCTCGCCCACCGCGCTCGTGCTCCCGGTGGCCGTCCTGGTCCGCGAGCTCGACCGGCGCGGCGTGGACACGCTGGTGGACGGGGCCCACGCGCCCGGCATGGTGCCCGTGGACCTCGAGGCGGTCGGGGCGGCCTGGTGGACGGGCAACGGGCACAAGTGGCTGTGCGCGCCCAAGGGCGCGGCCATCCTCCACGCCCGGGCGGACAAACGCGATCGGCTGCGGCCGCTGGCGGTCTCGCACGGGTTCAACGACGAGCGTGTCGACCGGCCGCGCTATCGGCGGCTGTTCGACTGGACCGGGACCGTCGACTACTCGCCGTACCTGTCGCTGTCGGCGGCGATCCGATTCGTGGGCGCCCTGCACCCCGACGGCTGGCCGGGCCTCATGGCCGACAACGCGGCGCTCGCCCGCCAGGCCCGTGACCGCGTCTGCGCCGCGCTGGGGACGGCACAGCCCGCCCCGGACTCGATGCTCGGCTCGATGGCCGCGATCCCGCTCCCGGGCCTGGCTCCCACGCCGGAGGCCGCCCGCCGACTCCACGACCAGCTGTTCGACGAGGAGCGGATCGAAGTGCCCATCGTGCCATTCCCGGTGCCGGCCGCCCTGGCGCCGGGGGCGGGGCCGTCGGCCGTGCTCGTGCGGATCTCGGCGCAGCGCTACAACGAGCCCGGCGAGTACGCGGCGCTGGCGTCGGCGCTGGCCGTCCGGCTGCTTGGCCCGGCGAAGCCGCGCTCGCTGCTGGGGCGCCTCCGCCGCTGAGGTCGGGCTCGGGCGGCCTTCCCTGACGCACGACAGGATAGTTGCGCGGTTCACTAATTGCGCCTACCGTTCGCGGTGTCGTATCACGCGCCACGAGCCCCAGCCCGATGACCGATCTGCGTCCTGCCCCCAACCCTGCCGCGACTCCGGCGTCGGGCCCGCTCCCTGCGCTCTACCTGGGCCACGGCGCGCCGCCGCTCCTCGATGACCCGGTCTGGATGCGCGAACTCGCCGCCTGGGCCGGCGACCTGCCCAAGCCCAGGGCCGTGCTGATCGTGAGCGCCCACTGGCAGACCGCGCCGATGGCGCTGGGCGCCACGCGGACGGTCCCGCTCGTGTACGACTTCTACGGCTTCCCCCAGCACTACTACGAGCTGCAGTACCCGGCTCCCGGTGCTCCGGAGCTGGCGGCCGCGGTCAAGGCGCTGATGCCGTCGAACGAGCCCATCCTCGACCGCGAGGGCCGCGGCCTCGACCACGGCGCCTGGGTGCCGCTCATGGCGATGTACCCCGGCGCCGACATCCCGGTGCTCCAGATGTCGATGCCCGACCTTGACCCCGGGCACCTGTTCGAGGTCGGCCGCCGGCTGGCACCGCTGCGCGACGAGGGCGTGCTGATCATCGGCTCCGGGTTCATGACCCACGGCCTGCCGTTCATCGGCGAGTACTTCGCCGGCAGGCCGGGCGCCCCCCAGTGGTCGCGCGACTTCGACGCCTGGGCCGCCGAGGCCCTCGCACGCGGCGACCTCGACACGCTGTTCGCGTTCCGCGAGAAGGCGCCGGGCATGCCCTGGGCGCACCCCACCGTGGAGCACTTCGCCCCGCTGTTCGTCACGCTCGGCGCCGCCGCGAAGCCGGACGACGCACCCCGGACCGCGATCGAGGGCTTCTTCGTCGGCCTCTCGAAGCGCTCGATCGAGGCGCGGTAGCACCTCGCGCCGGTCGAGGTTGGTGAGCCCGCTGGGATTCGAACCCAGGACCAAGGGATTAAAAGTCCCCTGCTCTACCGCTGAGCTACGGGCCCGCCGGAAATCGTCGGTTCCCCGCACGGATTGAGGGGATACCTTCAGAGAGTGCCCGGACGGGGCTTGAGTCCATCGCTAGTACAGCGCATAATCTCGGAGGTGCTTATCCCCGAGTAGCGAGGTGCAGGCGATGTCCCAACCGACCGTCCGGGCAGCGGATTCTAGCGCGCCGCCCGACGTGTTACCCCTCCTGGCGTCCTTCGGCCGGCACCTCCGCGCCGGCAACAAGGCACCGTCTACGATCTCCACCTACGCAAAGGCCGTCGAGCAGCTCGACGCCTTCCTCGCTGGGATGGGGATGCCGCGGGCGGTTGCGTCAATCCGCCGCGAGCACGTCGAGGCCTTCCTCGTCTCCCTTCAGGAGCGGGGGCACGCGCCTGCCACCGTGTCCCAGAGGTTCAGGTCCTGCCAGCAGTTCTTCAAGTGGGCCGTCAGCGAGGACGAGATCCGCGAGAGCCCGATGGCGAGGATGCGCCCGCCGATCGTGCCGGTTGAGCCGCCCGAGGTGCTGCGCGACGCCGACCTGACGGCGCTCCTGAAGGCATGCTCGGGACCCGATTACGATGACCGACGCGACACGGCGATTATTCGGCTCCTGCTCGACACCGGCATGCGACGCGGAGAGATCGCTGGGCTTCGGCTCGCAGACGTCGACCTCGAGGACAACACGGCGCTGGTCATGGGCAAGGGTCGCCGCCCGCGCGTCTGCCCGTTCGGCAACCGGACCGCGAAGGCGATCGACCGGTATCTCCGGGTCCGCGGCCGGCACACGTCGGCCGAGCTCGAGTGGCTGTGGCTCGGCAAGCGCGGGCGCTTGACCGACACCGGCATCGAGCAGCTCATCAAGCGGCGCGCCGCCCAGGCTGGGCTCGAGGGTGTCCACCCTCACCTGTTCCGCCACAGCTTCGCCCACGCGATGCTCTCGGATGGGATGCAGGAAGGCGACCTCATGCGCCTCGCCGGGTGGAAGTCGCGAACGATGCTCGGCCGCTACGGGGCGAGCGCGGCCGACGAGCGCGCCCGTGCGGCGTATCGGTCGCACAGCCCGGGTGACCGGCTATGAGCGACGCCGACACTCTTCGGAGGCTGCTCGAGGAGCTCGAGGGGCAGATGGCCCAGCCGATGCCGCCGGCCCTCCGCCTAGAACAGGAGCGCGCTCTCGCGTTCGGACGTCAGACGCTCGAGCTCATTGAGCGGCCTGAGGATGACCTATCCGAGGTGATGCGCGAGGAGCTAGGCGAGGTCCTCGCCAAGGTGCCGCGGCCCCTTCGCGGCACGACTGCACTCACTGAGGCGAGCCGATACGTCAGCATTCGCCGCGACGTGGACCCGTGGGAGGTGTGGGTCCGGTGGGACCAGATCCCCACGAGCGAGCTTCGGGATGTCGTCGTCGTCCTGGCGAACCTCTGGACCGATATCGTCCGTAGGCGACCCCTTGGACGGCCCAAGCGCAGCACAAATCGCAAGAAGTAGGGGCCAGAAAAGGGTACCCATTTAGACGGGACTCGCGAACGCTGGACTATGCGGGGCATGAGCCTCACGAGCGAGCAGCGGATCCTACGAGCCCGAATGGGCGGGCTCTCCACTGCAGCTCGGGGCCATGTCGTCACCGCGCCCGCCCGGCTGGCCTTCGCCGCGCGGTTCTACGAGGGCATCCCCGAGGACCTACCACAGCACGAGCGCGACCGACGCGCATCGGCAGCTAGGCGGCTCTACTTCACGCGGCTCGCGCTCAAGTCATCGCAGGTCCGCGGCAGAAAGCGAACGGCCACGACGGAGGGTCAGAGTCCCGTCGTGGCCAGGTCGGAGGTGCGCCATCGACGCGCAGATCCGACTCCCTGATCCTAGGCCAGCTCCGCAAGGGACGGTCGTTCGTTTCGCAGACCTCGAGCGTCTCGAGCGGTGGCTGTCGGACAGCTACGAGTCCGCGTGGGCCCTAGCCCGAACTTCCAGCGCTCCACGGGCCTGATCCAGCCTCGAGCAGGCTGTTCCTGAACGTGAACCGGGTTCGGTGATGCTTGTTGCACGGTGCAGGATGTAGTCAGTAATAATCTTGACATCTGGCGTCAGATGTGCATGCTGGTCGCATGGTGAAGCCGAAGACCGATCGGATGCACGTAGTCACGATCCACAGCCGCCAGGGCGGGCGGGAGTACACGAGCACGCTGCTGCGCAACTCGTACCGCGAGGACGGCAAGGTCAAGAAGCAGACGCTCGCCAACCTCTCGCACCTGCCCGAGCCCCTGGTCGAGCTGATCCGGGGCTTCCTGCGCGGGGAGCGGTACCTGGCCGCGGGCGAGGCGTTCCGGATCACCCGCAGCCTGCCCCACGGCCACGTGGCGGCGGTGCTGGGCACGGCCCGCTCGCTCGGCCTGCCAGGGCTCCTCGACCGCCAGCCGTCGCGGGAGCGGGACCTCGCCCTCGCGCTGGTGGTGGCGCGCCTGCTCAAGCCGGTCAGCAAGCTCGCCACCGTCTCCCTGGTCGCGACCACGACGTTGGGCGCCTGCCTCGGGGTCGAGGGCGCCGACGAGAACGAGCTGTACGGGGCGATGGACTGGCTGCTCGCGCGGCAGCCGAGGGTCGAGGCGGCCCTCGCCCGCCGGCACCTGGCCCCGGGCGCGCTCGTGCTGTACGACCTCTCGAGTACGTACGTCGAAGGCACGCACTGCGAGCTCGCCCGGTTCGGGTACTCGCGCGACCACCGGCCCGACCGGCCGCAGGTCGAGTTCGGCCTGCTCACCGACGCGGCTGGCTGCCCGGTCGCGGTCGAGGCGTTCCCCGGCAACACGGCCGATCCGGCCACGGTCGAGGCGCAGGTCGGCAAGCTCCGGGACCGCTTCGGCCTCACGGACATCGTGCTCGTGGGCGACCGGGGGATGCTCACCAGCGCCCGGATCGAGCGGCTCCGCGAGGCGGGCGGCGTCGGCTGGGTGAGCTGCCTGCGGGCGCCCGCCATCCGGCGCCTGGTGGACGAGGGCGACCTCCAGCTCAGTTGGTTCGACGAGCGCAACCTGGCCGAGATCACCAGTCCGGACTTCCCGGGCGAGCGCCTCGTGGTGTGCCGCAACCCCGCCCTGGCGGCCGAGCGCGCCCGCAAGCGCGACGAGCTGCTGGCCACCACCGAGGCGGCCTTTGAACGGGTGGCGGCGATGGTGAGCCGGGGCCGGCTGACGACCGCCGCGGCGATCGCCCGGCGGGTCGGGCGGGTCGAGAACACGAAGCGGATGGCCAAGCACTTCGTGCTCGACATCGGCGAGCGCACCTTTGCCTATCAGCGGGACGACGCCGCGATCCGCGCCGAGGCGGCCCTCGACGGGCTGTACGTCGTGCGCACGAGCGTGGCGGCAGACCGGCTCGCCAGTGCGGCGGTCGTCGAGACGTACAAGCGCCTGAGCTCGGTCGAGCGCGACTTCCGGGCCCTCAAGGGCGACGACCTGGCGGTCCGGCCGATCTTCCACTGGAAGGGCGACCGAGTCCGGGCGCACCTGTTCATCTGCTTCCTGGCGGCCTATCTGCGCTGGCACCTCGAGGCCGCCTGGGCGCCCCTCCTCTTCCGTGACGAGGAACCGCCGGCGCGGGTCGACCCGGTCACGCCGCGGGACCGCTCAGCGAGCGCGCTCACCAAGGAGGGGGACAAGGTCACAGCGGACGGGCTGCGGGCGGGCAGCTTCGCGACGCTCATGACCGAGCTCGCCACCCTGACCCGCAACCGGGTCGTCCCGGCCGGGCTCGACGAGGCCGCGGCGTTCGAGCTGCTCGCCGAGCCGACGGCGCTCCAGGCCCGCGCCTTCGCGCTCATCGGCGTCACACCTGGCAGCGTGTAGTCAGAGCGCCGCAGCCAGATCAGCCGATTTCGTGCTCAAGGCCGCCCGTCGGGCGCTGGAAGTTCGGCCTAGCCGAGGACGGCCGCGTTGACTTCGATCACCTCGCGGAGCCGATCGTGCTCTCCCTCCGGCTCGTGCGGACGATCCTGGCCGAGAACGCCGCATGACTGGCATCGACGCCGCGGACCTGCTCGCGCTGGACCTCCCGCCGCTCCGTGCGCTCGTGCCGGGGATGCTCTTCCAGGGCACCAACATCATCGCCTCGCCCCCAAAGATCGGGAAGAGCTGCCTCGTCTACCAGACGGCCGTCGAGTCTGCCATCGGGGGCGAGCTGCTCGGCCGCAGTGTCGCCCCGGGCGCCGTCCTCTACTTCGCGCTCGAGGACGGCCGCCGTCGCGGGCAGGAGCGGCTGCGGGCCGCCCTGGCAGGCCGCACGATGCCCGTGGGCCGGCTCGAGATCCGCTGGGAGGCCCGCAACATCGGGGAGGGCCTCGAGGATGACCTAGCCGCATGGCTTGACGAGCACGCCGACGCCTCGATGGTGGCGATCGACACGCTCGGCAAGGTGCGCCCGCGGAGCGAGGGCCACCGGAACGCCTACGAGGTGGACGTCGCGCTGATGGCGCGGCTCCAGGACCTCTTCCGCGACCGGACCACGGCGCTCGTGATCGTCCACCACGCGCGCAAAGAGGCGACAGACGACTTCCTCGCCAGCGTCTCCGGCACGTATGGCATCACCGGCTCGGCCGACACGATCGTCGTCATCCGGCGGAAGCGGCTCGAGGCCTTCGGGACGCTGCTCGTGACGGGGCGCGACGTCGCCGACGCGGAGATCCCGGTCCGGTTTGACGGGCTCACCTGGCGCGAGGCGCCCGGCGTTCTGTCGGCGGCATCGGTGCAGCGGGCCGAGGTGTTCCGGGTGATCGAGGCCGATGGCCCGATATGGCCCAAGGCAATCGCCGACCGCCTCGAGCTCGAGCGCACGAGCGTGCAGCACATCGTCGAGCGCCTCGTCAAGTCGGGCGCCGTCGCCCGGACCACGGCCGGCTATGTCACGGCGGAGGCGATTCGCTCCTCACCCCTCCATCACTTGAGTCACTCCCAGAGTGATGACAGTGACAGGGGGGTACTCCCGCGCGAGGGTGTCGACCTCCGGGCATATGCCGAGTCCCTCTTCGGGGATGTCTTGGGAGGCGAGGCGTGAGAAGGGCTGCGGCTGGCCCGGGGTGGCCTCGCGCGCGCGGCATTGACGCCGATAACGGCCAGGTATGCGCTGTCCGTGAGGCGGGGCCGCGCACCCATCGGGCCTCGAGTCGCCCCGGACCGGGCGCAGTTATGCGCTGGATCGCATGAACGAGCGGGACCTCGAGGCCGGCGTGCTGGACATCGCCCGCCTGTACGGCTGGCGCGTGGTGCACTTCCGGCCCGCCCGCACCGCGCACGGATGGCGGACGCCGGTCGCCGCTGACGGCACCGGTTGGCCCGACCTGTTCATGGTCCGCGGCCCCCGGCTCGTGGCCGCCGAGCTCAAGAGCGACCGGGGCCGGCTCACCCCAGCACAGGCGGGATGGCTCGACGCCCTGGCAGGCGCTGGCGCCGAGTGCCACCAGTGGCGGCCCGCCGACTATCCAGACGCGATCGCGGAGGTGCTCCGATGACGAAGCGCGACTACTCCGCCGAGCGGCGTGCCGGAGGCCGTGGCACGCGCCGCCTCGGTCGGCCCCGTCCGCTGATTCCCTGGTTGGGCGTCGCGTTTGCGGACTCGGCCCCGCACGCGGCAGGCCACACTGTCGCGGCAAACGGGCTGCCGGCGATGTCACTTGCCAAGCCACGCCCGGAGCCGACGGCCCGGCAGACCCGGCTCTCGCCTCGCCAGAGACAGATCATGGCGGCACTGCTGCTCGATAGTCCCGAGTTCGCGCCGCCGAATCCGCCGATATCGCTCGAGATCATTGCGACGGCGCTCGGGATCGCCCCGGCGACCGTAAAGGAGCACATGCGTCGGCTCCGAAGAAGCCGACCGGACCTATACGGCGCCGTCATGGAGCACCGACGAGGCGCGTTCGCAAAGTGGCATGCCGCGGTCGCCGAGGACCGGCGGGAGCGGTCCCGCCGATGGGGCCGGCGTCGCTGGGCCGCGCGCTACCGGGCCGAGCACGGCTCCTGGCCGTGGGACGACTGGGCCAAGGGTGTCCACCGGCCCGGGTAGAACGCGCGCGCGTTTTTGCGCGAAGACAGACGCAATCCGACCGTCATTGTGGTTGCCGCGACTCGCCCGGCGCTCATCTGGGGGCGGTGACGCGGACCGGATCGGGCCGCGGGACGCGTCGGCCGCGTGCGATGATGGCGCCGGCGTCCCCTAGCAGCTGCTCTATGCCGAGGGGGACGCAGGATGGCGCGCCTACACGTCGGCGACTTGTCCCGCGCGCCGTCGTCGGGTGGCGCCCGCCCGGCCGGGGTTGCCCGGTGGACCATGCCCGACGGTCCCGGCGACAGCAGCGTGTCGCGGACGGCTCACGCCGCACTCGCGCCGGCCACCCGCTGGGCCGTCTGGCGCTCGCGGTGGTGGCGGCCGGCCGCGATAGGGCTGCTGCTCGGATCCGTCGCAGAGCTCGCCGTCCTCGTCGCCCGCTCCGAGCCGTCGCGAGGTGTCGACTTCCTGCTATACCGGGACTATGTCTCCCAGTGGCTCTCGGGCGGCGGCCTCTACGCCCCGTGGCAGCTCTCGGGCTCGTACACCATCGAGGCGGCGACGACCGTCCTGCCGGTGCCGGTACACGCCAACCCGTCGCTCTACCCGCCGCTGATCCTGCCGCTGGTGCTGCCTTTCACGGTCTTGCCCGAGATCCTGTGGTGGGTCCTCCCGCTCGGCCTGGCGGCGTGGTGCGTCTGGCGCCTGCGCCCGTCGTGGCCCGCGATGGCGGCGATCGGCGCCCTGTGCCTGTTCCCCCGGACGCCCGTCATCGTCCTCTACGGCAACCCGGTCATGCGGTGCGTCGCGGCGCTCGCGGCGGGCATGGTGTGGCGCTGGCCCGCCGTGCTCGTGCTGCTCAAGCCGACCCTGCTCCCGTTCGCCCTGGTCGGGGCGCGCTCGCGCTCGTGGTGGCTCGCGGCCGGCTTGCTCGCGGCGTTCGCGGCACTGACGCTGCCGCTGTGGCTCGACTGGCTCGCGTCGGTGCGCAACGGTAACGGGTCGCTGCTCTACTCGACACCCGATGTGCCCGCGATGCTAGTCCCGATGGCGGCATGGCTGGGGCGCGCTACGAGCGGAGCGGCGCCCCGATCACCGCGCGTGACCCGGAGGGGCGGTTGGGGGAGCCAGACCCCGCGCTAGCATTGCCTCAGCCGTCAAGCGCCCGCCCCGCACGCCACCGGCGGGGCATCTCCGTCCGGCGGTTTGTTGGGCGAAGGCGTTGCGCAAGCATCGGACGCTACCCACGAGACAAGTGGCAAAATCCACGTCGGACCTAGCTGCACGAGGGGGCACGATGACCATTGCGATCGCAATCGTGGTCACGGAAGGGCTGGTCGTTTCGACGGACAGCGCATCTAGCTCGTCGACGCAAACGGCGCCGCGGTCAACGTCTACGACGGCGGGAACAAGCTCTTCAACCTCTGCAAGGGGCTGCCGATCGCCGCGGCCACCTTCGGTGCAGGACACATTGGAAACCAGACCATCTCGACGCTCGCCAAGGACTTTCGCGCGCTCGCGACGGGCGGCTCCCCGATTGGCCGTTCGGCCTGGAGATTCGAAGCGAGCACCTACACGATCCAAGCAGTTGCGGCCGCACTCCGCGAGTTCCTCTTCGAGGACAAGGTGGCGGCGGCACAGGCTGTCGGCCTGAAGCCGGGGGCGCTGGGCCTGCTCGTAGGCGGCTATTCAGCTGGCAGCGATTGTGCAGAGGTGTGGCGGATCGCGATCGACGATACCGCCAACGCCCCGGCTCCCGAATGCGTGATCGCGGCCACGGGGTACGGCATCGCATGGCAGGGCGACCCAGACCCCGTCATGCGGCTAGTTCTCGGGTACGGACGGAAGACTGGCGACGCGCTCAAGGCAATGGGCATCACTGACGCGGACATCCCTGCCGCGATCGGTGTGCTGAAGCAATACCTCGAGGTGGGGATGGCGCCGCCGAGCATGCCGATCCAGGATGCCATCGCGCTAGTGTCGCGCGTCTGAATCCCGTTTACGGGTGTGGGGCAGGATCTCGTCGGCCGTCTTGGTCCAGACGAAGGGGTGGCAGCGCTCGTTCCAGCCGGCGATGAAGGTCTCGATGGCGGCGACGAGC
>JAKAMV010000283.1 GCA_021812735.1 Chloroflexota bacterium
CGACGGGCTGCTCGTGATCCTCACCCCGCAGGCGATGACGGACCCGACGGCCACGGCCCGGGCGCTGCTCAAGCACGCCCACATCGAGGGCAAGCCCGTGCTGGCGTCCTGGATGGGCGGTGCCGACGTGGAGGAGGGCGCCCGGATCCTGCGCGAGGCCGGCATCCCCACGTTCGGCTACCCGGACACCGCGTGCGTCCTGTTCAACCACCTGTGGCGCTACGCGGAGAACCTGCGCTCCCTGTACGAGACGCCGCGCCTGCCGGTGGCGCCCGAGCGGGGCGAGTTCCGCGAGGAGGCGGACAGGATCGTCGCCGGCGTGGCGGCCGAGGGCCGGACGCTCCTCACCGAGTACGAGAGCAAGAAGGTGCTCGCCGCGTACGGGATCCCCATCACCGACACGGAGATCGCCACCACGCCCGACGAGGCGGTCACGGCCGCGGCGTCGATCGGCTACCCGGTGGTGGCTAAGCTGCTCAGCCGGACGATCACCCACAAGACCGATGTCGGCGGCGTCGCGCTCAACCTGCGCAACGCGGACGCGGTCCGCGAGGCGTTCGACCGGATCCAGGCGTCGGTGGCCGAGCAGGCCGGCGCCGAGCACTTCGAGGGCGTCACGATCCAGCCGATGATCAACTGGTCCGGCTACGAGCTGATCGTGGGCTCCTCGCCCGACCCGCAGTTCGGCCCCGTGCTGCTGTTCGGTATGGGCGGGCAGCTGGTGGAGGTGTTCAAGGATCGCGCGCTGGCCCTGCCGCCGCTCAACACCAACCTCGCCCGCAAGCTGATCCACGAGACCAAGATCAGTCACGCCCTCAAGGGCGTCCGGGGTCGCAAGCCCATCGACGAGGATGTCCTGGCCGCGCTCCTCGTGCGGTTCAGCGAGCTCGTCGCCGAGCAGCCGCGGATCGCCGAGATCGACATCAACCCGCTGCTCGCCTCGCCCGAGCGGGTGATCGCGCTCGACGCGCGCGTGGTGCTGCACCCGGCCTCGCTGGCCGACGCCGAGCTGCCGCGGCTGGCGATCCGCCCGTACCCCTACGAGTACGGCCGCCAGGTCACCACCGACGACGGCGCCGTCATCACGATCCGCCCGATCCGGCCCGAGGACGAGCCGGCGATGGCGGCGTTCCACACCCGCCTCTCGGACCGGACCGTTCGGGCCCGGTACGGCAAGGACCGCTCGCTCGCCGAGCGGACCGCCCACGAGCGGCTGGCCCGGATCTGCTTTGTGGACTACGACCGCCAGTTCGCGCTGGTCGCGGAGGCGGAGCTGCTGGGCGGCAGCCGGGAGATCGCGGGCGTCGCCCGCCTGTCGCGGATGCACGCGAGCAACGATCGCCAGCTCACCGTGACGGTCGCCGACGCGTGGCAGCGCCAGGGGATCGGCGCGCAGCTCGTGCGCTGCGCCGTCCGCGTGGCCACCACCGAGGGCGTGGAGCGCCTGATCGCCGAGCTGGCTCCGGACAACCGGGGCATGCGCGAGCTGCTCGCCGACGAGGGGTTCGGTTTCGAGGACCGCGGCGACACGCTCGTCGCGACGCTCGCGATCTAGCGGCGGCGACCCGCGGCACGCGGCGCCGGCGGGGCCCCGGGCGTCACCTCGGGGCGGCTGCCCCGTCGCTCCCGTCGCCCTCGTCGCCCGACGCCTCGAGCAGCTCGGCGACCGTCGCCGCCAGCATCGAGGGCGTGTACGGCTTGGGCAGGAAGGCGTCCGCGGTGGACTCGATGCCCCGCCGCCCGATCGCGTCCTCGGCGTACCCGGACGTGAGCAGGACCCGCATGTCCGGGCGCGTGCCCATCAGGGCGGCAGCCAGCCCGGGCCCCCGCAGCCCCGGCATCACGACGTCGGTGAACAGCAGGTCGATGCGACCCTCATGGGCTGCGGCCACGCGGAGCGCCTCCTCGCCCGAGCCGGCGAGCAGCACGGTGTAGCCGCGACCGGCCAGGGCGCGCTGGGCCACCTGGCGGAGCACCGGCTCGTCATCGACGACCAGGATCGTCGCGGGGCCCACCCGGTCGGGCTGGCGGGGTGCGGCGGGCCGGCCCCGGCGCTCGTCCGGCGGCGTGAGCGGCAGCAGGATGCGGAACGTGGTCCCTCGGCCGGGCACCGAGCTCGCGGACATGCGCCCGCCCGACTGCTGCACGAAGCCGTGCGCCATCGCCAGGCCCAGCCCGGTGGCGTCGTCCGCGCCGGTCGCGAAGGGCTCGAACAGCCGGTCGAGCGCCTCCGGCGAGATTCCCGGGCCGGAGTCGGCAATGACCAGGACGGCCGTCCCGGCGCCGGGCAGCGCCTCGTCGGAGCGCGGCGCCTCCACGCCGATCCGCAGCGTTCCGCCGTCGGGCATGGCCTCGCGAGCGTGGACCGCGATTGCGAGCAGAGCCTGCTCGAACAGGTTCGGGTCCAGGCTCACCGGCATCGGCTGGGGACCCGGCGAGACCGCGAGCGCCACCCGACCGCCCACCGCGCGCGACAGGATAGGCCCGGACTCGCTCACCAGGTCGCGCAGGTCGGCCCGGCGCGGCCGGAGGAAGGACCGCCGGCCGAACGCGAGCAGGCGCAGGGTCAGGGTCTCGGCCTGGCCGGCGGCGGCGGTGATGGCCCGCGCCCCCTCCGCGATGTCGGCCGGGGTGGAGGTCAGCGGGTCCAGCAGCGCGGCGTGCCCGACGATCATGGTCAGCACGTTGTTGAGGTCGTGCGCCACGCCTCCCGCGAGCTGGGCGACCGCGTCGATCCGGGCCGTCTGGGCGAGGCGGGCGTCCTGCTCGCGCTCGAGGCTGATGTCGCGCGACATCGTTACGCGCCCGCTCACGCGCCCGGCGGGATCGCGCAGGGCCACGACCCGCGACGAGACGCGGAACCGAGTCCCGTCCTTGGCCCGGTGCGTCACCTCGCCCGCCCAGGCCCCGCTGGCCGCGAGGGAGGCCGCGATCTCCGCCTCGAGGGCGGCGCACTCCGGCCCGAGGTGGACGCCCGGGGCCTGCCCCACCACCTCCTCGCGCAGGTACCCGTTCATCCGCTCATAGGCGCGATTGACGTACACGATCGCGCCTGCCGCGTCCGTGATGAAGATGGCGTCCGACGCCTGCTCCGACGCCTGTGCCAGTCGGTCCCGCTCCGCCTCGAGGGCCTTGCGCGCGGTCACGTCGCGCGCAATCAGCTCCACGCGGCCGTCCGCGAGCCGACTGCCGGTCACCTCCAGGGTCAGCGCGGCCCCGTCGCCGCGGACGGCTGCATATTCCACCGCCATCGCCCTGCCGCCGGCCATGGCGACGAGGTCGGCGCCAATCCTGGTCCGGTGCTCAGGCGCCACGAGGTCGGCGAACGGGCGTCCGACGAGCGAGCCCCGGGGCGCCAGCGCGATCGCCTCCGCGGCCGGGTTCGCGTAGGAGATCAGGCCAGCCTCGTCGAGGACGAAGACGCCGTCGAAGGCGCCGTCCACCAGCGCCTGGGCCCGATCCTCGGACGCCTCGGCGCGGGCGAGCGCCTCGCGGAGCTCGGTGACGTCGGCAAAGGACACCACGATCCCGGACGGCCTGCCGGTCGCGTCGAGCCCGGTGGGGACCGCGTTCGAGGAGACCCAGCGGATCTCGCCGTCCGCCTGCGGCATGCCGATCAGGACCCGCTCGGTCTTGCGCCCGGTCCGGAAGGCGATCTGGGTGGGCAGCTCCTCGGGCGGCAGGGGCGAGCCGTCCTCGCGCAGGAAGGCTGTCGCGATGGCCCGCGCGTCGCGCCCGGTCAGGTCCCCGGCGCCCGGGCCGTGGAGGCGGCGCGCGGCCTCGTTCATCATCGTGACCCGGCCGTCCGCGTCGTAGGTGATGATCCCCTCCTGGAGGATGGACACCAGATCGCGGTAGCGGGCCTCGCTGGCGCGGAGCGCCTCCTGGGCCCGGCGCTCGGCAGTCACGTCCTGGACCACCGCCTCCACGCTGCCGTCCTCGCGCAGCTGCCCGTGGAACGCGACCGTGATGACCTCGCCATCGGCCTTCCGGAAGCGGCGGTCCACCCACACCGCGGACCCGGACAGCAGCAGGTCCCGCATGCCGGCTTCCTCGGCCGCGGAGAGGTCGTGCACGGTGATCTCGGGACCCACGGCGCGCAGGTCCTCGAGCGCGTAGCCCAGCATGGCGCACGCGGCCGGGTTCGCGTCGAGGACCCAGCCGCGCTGGTCGAACACCATGATCCCGGCCGACGCCTGCTCCACGATCGAGCGGTGGCGCGCCTCGGAGGCGCGCAGGCGCTCGGCGGTCCGCAGGAGCGAGCGGGCGACGCTGAGGTCGGCGGCCAGCCGTTCCAGCAGGGCCAGCCGCTCGGCAGGCAGGGCCGCCGGGCGGCCATCCAGCACCACGAGGGCGCCGAACGCCGGCTGGTCGCCCTCGCGCATCGGCACCGAGGCGCCCGACCGGAACCCGAGCCGGTGCGCCTGCAGCCCGTACGGGCCTGCGTCCTGGGTGGCGAGATCGTCGTTGACGAAGGGCCGGCCCTCCGCGATCGCGCGGGCGACCGGGGTGGGGTTGGCGGCCGTGAGGTCGTCCACGCGACCGGCCAGGCAGGCGACATCGCCCGCCGCCGCCGCGACCGACGCGAACCTGCGGTCCGGGTCCGCGAGCGACACCCAGGCCAGCCGGAAGCCGGCCACATCGACCATGATCCGCGCCGCCTCCGACCAGAGCTCGGTCTCGGTGCCGGCCCGGGCGATCGCCCGGTGGATGTCGGCGGTCGCTTCGTACAGGAGGTTCAGGTTGGCCTGGGCGTCGGGCCGCTCGCCCCGCTCCGTGAAGGCGGCCAGGACGAGGCGCCGTCCGTCGAGGTCCACGGAGGAGACGGTCGCGGTCATCGGGAGCACGTTGCCGCCGGCGGTCGCCGTGCTCACCGCGAAGGCCCGGGTTGGACCGTCCGCGACCGAGGCCATCGCGTCGCGGAGCCGACTGAGCGAGGACTGGGTGACGAGGGTGGGCGACCTGCCGATCAGCTCCTCGCGCGTCCGGCCGTAGAGGCGGCAGAGGGCCTCGTTGGCGTCCTCGACCAGCCCGCTGGACGGGTCCACGAGGAGCATGGGCAACCCGACGGCGCGGAACAGGCGGTGCGCGTCGGAGGCTGCGTCAGGATCGGTCATCCCGGATGAGGAGTTGTCAGGCGACGAGGCTCGGGGCATGGCGCATACGAGGACGCGGACGTGGTTTCGGCCGCACCGCGAATCACGGTGGCGTTGGCGTGCGGATATGGTCAGCCCTGTGGCGCCGCGCCGCCACCCCCCCGTGCAGGGGGCGTCAGGCCGCGAAGGCGACTCGCCAGCTCGCTCCCGCGCCTGCCGCGGCCGCGTCGAGACGGCCCCGCAGCGCCTCCGCCAACACCCGGACGGGACCGGGGGAGTCGGGGTCGCCGATCGCCGCATCCAGGAGCTCGCGGTCGTCGTCGGTCAGCTCGCCCTCGAACCCGCCGGCCGCGTCCGTGAAGTCCACGCCGATCCAGTCCAGCGCGGACTCGGCCTCGTCGAGGGTGGGGAACGTCATCAGCGGAGGCAGGGGCGTGTCCATGGCGCCATGGTAGGACGCGCCGGCCGACGGCTCCGGCCGAACCCGGCAGGCGGCGAGCGTCATCGGTGGTGGTCGGGGCGGTGGGATTCGGACCCACAACCTCGTGCTCCCAAAGCACGTGCGCCACCGTTGCGCCACGCCCCGACCGGATCGCCGCCCGGAAGCCCGAGGGCTTCGGTGGCCCGGGCAGCGGATCAGAGCCTACACCGGGCGACCCGGGTATCGAGGGGCCGTGATCCCTGACGGTCGCAACCTGTTCGGAGACTGCTATCCCGGCACAGGGGTGTCAACGGAAGGTGTGGACGTCCAGGGACGAGGCGTACGCGACGCACGCGACGGGCCATCGCGGGTCTGACCGGCTCACCCTCCCCAGAGCGCGGAGATCGGAACGGCGGCCAGCCTCTCCCCGAGCCCGTACGCCCGCGGCCCTGTGTGCAGGACCACGCCGGCCACGAACGTGTCCGGGTAGCGGTCCCGCAGGCCGGCGAGGTGGCGCGCGTCGGCGGGCCCGGGCGCAGCTGTCGCCTTGACCTCCATGCCGACCAGCCCGCCACCGGCAAGCTCGGCGATCAAGTCGACCTCGAAGCGGCCCTGCTGCTGGCGGACGTGATAGAGACGGGGCCGGGCGGCCGTGACCGGGAGCTCTGCCCGCAGCTGGGCCAGGACGAAGGTGTCGAGGAGCCGGCCCAGCAGGTCCCCGTCCCTGAGCACGGCGTCGGCGTCGAGGCGGAGGACGCCGCCCGCGATCGCGGGGTCGACGAGGTGCCGCTTCGGCGTCAGGACGAGGCGCTTGAGCCGGTTCGACGTCCAGGCCGGGAGCGACTCGACCACGAGCAGGTTGCCCAGCAGCCGCTCGTACGCCTGCGCGGTCTTGCGGTTGATGCCCGCCGCCTCGAGCAGCGTCTTCTCCTCGACGACGCCCGCGGTGTTGAGCGAGTAGGCCTCGAGGAATCGGCGCAGGCGGACGGGGTCACGGCCGCCCTCGAGCTGCTCGGCGTCGCGTGTGACGAGGTGGTCGACGTAGCTGTCGAGCCAGTGGCGCCTGGCCGCAGTCCCCATGCGGAGGGCCGGCTCAGGAAAGCCGCCCCGGAGCAGGAGCTCAACGTAGCCTCGGAGGTCGGGGGAGTCGGCTGCTGGAGCGAGGTCCGCCCCGGCGGCAACGCGGTCGATGAACGGCACGGCGGGCCCGAGCTCGGCCTGCTCGCGCACGGTCATCCCCACCATCGGCACCCGGGTGAGGCGGCCGGTCCCCGGCCAGAGATCGCCGTCGAGATCGCTCCGCGCGGAGCCTGTGACGATGAACCGGCCTGCCCTCGGGTCGGCGTCCACGGCGCGCTTCACGGCACCCAAGACGCCCGGCACGACCTGCCACTCGTCGAGCAGCACGGGCTCGGGCAGGCCCCGCAGCGCCGCGTCGGGGTCGGCTCGGAACGCCGCCGCCTCCGCCTCGCTGTCTAGGCGGACGACCGTGGCGGCGCGGCGGGCGGCGGTGGTGGTCTTGCCCGTCGCGCGGGGTCCGGTGACGAAGATGGCCGGCAGCTCGCCGATCAGCTCGTCGATCAGCGGGTCGACGGCGCGAGGGAGGTAGTCCACGAGTCTAGACTACCACTCTGCCGCATCTTGGAGTACCACTTTGCCGCACGATAGGGTGCCACTCTGCCGCGGCCTGGCCGCCTGACCGTTAGGTAGCCCAGGGTCGGCACCGAAGGACGTGCTGGAGGCGCCCGGGCTCAGCTCCCATCGGTCGCGCGAGGCGCCCCACATCACCGGGCACGGGAAGACCCGCCCCGATCGCGAAGCGCACGATAACGGGAACCTTCACCGCTCGCGGGTCCGTGCTCAGAAGGGCTGCGGCTCCACCGTTCCGGCCCCGGCGGCTCCCAAAGCACGTGCGCCACCGTTGCGCCACGCCCCGACCGGATCGCCGCCCGGAAGCCCGAGGGCTTCGGTGGCCCGGGCAGCGGATGAGAGCCTACACCGGTGGCGGCGGAGATCGAGTGCGCGGCGGGGCGAGTGGCGGCCGGGATGAGCTGCCGCGGACACCGGCGTGGAGTCTTGTTGCGCCGGGCGACGCAACGGCGCGGTGCCCGCACAACGGTGGGACGGGGCGCCGTCGGTCGAGCGACGGCCCCGATCGGGCCATGGTGGCGGTACCCTCACGCAGGGACGCTTGGGTCCGGGGGCCCGGAGGTCTTGGTGAATCTGCTGCGCCGCATGCTCGGGCGAGGTCGCCCCGGTGACGGGGTTCCTGCGCCGCTGGATGACGCTGCCGTTCTCTCGTCGGAACTGTCGGTCGCGCCCGCCGAGCCCGGGGCTGGCCCGTCCGAGGCGGCTGGGATGACGTTCCGGCTCGCCGACGCGGCGCCAGGCGTTGACGCGGCCGAGCCCCGCCCCGACCCGATCGCCTGTCCCTATTGCGCCGCCCTGATCGACCCGCCGCCGCGCTCGCGCCGCTGCCCGTCCTGCCGGCAGCCGGTGATCGTCCGGCGCTGGGACGGATCCGCCCGCTACCTCACGGAGTCGGCGGCGGCCGTGGTCGCCGCCCAGAGGAACCGCCGAGCGGACGAGCGACGCTGGTTCGCGGACCGGGCGCGCTGGCTGGCGCTGGCCCGATCGGTGCACGCGCCCGAGGATCTGCGCCGCCAGGTTGTCGCGATGCCGCTCTCGGATCGCGCCGTCGAGGCGGCCCGGGAGATGTACCGGGCAGCGGCTGACCAGACGGCCCGCGAGGCGCGCAAGGCCGAGCAGTGGGTGCAGCTGAGTCGCGTTCGGTCCGCCCAGGCGACGGCGCTCTACGCCGATCGGGGCTCCCCGCTGCCGCCGCCGGACGACATCCTGGCGCTGTACCGCGAGGGGCGGGCGGCCGTGCTTCGGTCCCTCGCGTCGCACTCGACGGTCGCGGAGCTGGCGGGCTCGGCCTGCTGCAAGGCGTGTCGCGCTGCCGATGGCGAGCTGGTGTCGATCGCCGCCGAGCTGCGCAAGTCGCGGCTTCCCCACGCGGGCTGCCCGCGCGGCCTGTGCGACTGCGACTGGTTCATCGCGGTGCCGGAGGCCAAGCCACTCAAGCGCCGACGCCCCCGACCCGCAGCCTCGCCGCTGGGGACCGGGTTCGCCGCGACCTCCCGCGCGGCCGGGCCCGATCCCGTTGCGGCAGGTCCCTACGAGCCGAGCTTGGGCAGCGCCGCGGCCAGCTCCGAGGCGAGCCCCGAGGCGTAGGTCCGCGTGAGGTGGCCCTGGTCGCGGTAGATCAGGAAGCGGCCGTAGACCGGCGTGCAGGGGTCCGTCCGGCAGACCCACGGCGTGGGGTCGATGAACGCCGCGCCAGCGGCGGCCGCGGCCTGCGATTCCAGCGCCACCTGCCCTGCGTCCACGGCCTGCGCGAAGGGGACGGCGCAGGCGGTGATGCTGCCCAGGTGCTGCGACAGGCAGGCGACGGGGTCGGCGAGCGACCGCGGCGTGTCGCCGATCAGGGCCACGCGGGCTGCGCTCGCGGCGAGGGCGGTCAGCGTGGTCGTCAGGCCCTTGGCCCACAGGTCCGTCCGAGCCGCGACGGCCACCGGCTTGCCGCCGACGACGAACTCGTAGGCGCGCGAGGTGGACACGATGACGAGCGCCGGTCGCTCGGCCGCGAGATGGGCGAGGACGCCGGCGCGCCACTGGTCGCACTCGGTGTAGGGACGGTTGTAGGTCGGGTTCCACACGGTCACGGAAGCCGGGGTACAGCCCGACTTGGTCAGCGTCTCAAGGCGCCAGCCCTGCTTGCTGGCGAGCCGCTGCAGGGCCGGAAACCACTGCGCCGCGTGCGAATCCCCGAACAGCGCCACGGTGGTGGCGCTTGAGGTGGCGCCGAAGACGCAGTTGGGCGGCAGCCTCACGGTCGCGAAGTCGAGGTGGCAGCCGTCAGAGTAGATGACCGGCAGGTCGTTGGCCGCGTTGAGCAGCGAGGGGACGAGATCGGCCGGGACCGGGCCGGGCGCGGGCGCGGGCAGGGAAGGGGCCGCCGTGGCAGCCGACGACGAGCCGGCGGCACTCGACGCTGTCGGCGCGGATGCCGTGGCGGGCGACGTGGCGAGCGACGCTGACGCGCCGGGCAGCCCGGACGCCACCGGCATGCCCGACGGGAGCGTCACGTCCGTGGTGGACCCACCCACGTCCGGGCCGTTGGCGGCCAGACGGGCCGTGGCGAGTGCGTTGGCCGAGACCGACGTCAGCGCCACCGCGAGCGAGAGCGTCCCGGCCAGCGCCAGCGAGCGCCGCGAGGCCAGGCCCACGAACCGGCCGTGCCGGATGGGGTCCTCCACGAACCTCTGGCTCAGCGCCGCCACGCCGACCGCCGCTGCGGCGAGGAGCAGACGGATCGGCAGCGGCAGCTCGTCCACGCCGGCGAACGCCGCGGGGATGACGAGGAGCGGCCAGTGCCACAGGTACAGCGAGTACGAGATGCGGCCGAGATAGCGCATCGGCCCCGCGGAGAGCGCGCGGGCCGGCCCGGAGATTCCGGTCGCCACGTCCGCCGTGGAAGTCGCGCGCCGGGCGGCCTCCG
>JAKAMV010000284.1 GCA_021812735.1 Chloroflexota bacterium
CGGGAGCGGCGACGTCCGCGTGCGGCCCCATCGAGAGCACGGTGCCGGAGGATTCGACGCCATCGGGGGTCCGCAGCCGGTAGGCGTGCTGGATCTCCGTGACGCCCGTCGCGAGCGTGCTGCCCACACTGCAGTACTTCGTCGCCGACAGGCCGATCGCTCGTTCGAGCGCAGGGACCTCCACATCGCCCTCAACGACGTGGACCACGTCGATCCGCCGGAATTCGTTCGGGTGCTCGTCGGACTGGACGCCGGCCGCCTGGACCTCGTACCGGGTCACGGGCTGGCGCTTCTTGCGGAGGATCGAGATCACGTCCATCGCCGTACAGCCCGCGAGTGCGAGCGGCACGAGCTCCGCCGGTCGCGCGCCGGTATCGCCCTGGGTGTTGTCGAGGACGATCGCGTGCCCCGAGCCGACCTTGCCGACGAACCGGAGGCCGTCTCCGTCGAGGGTCACCGATGCGGTCTTGGTCGCCACGTTCTTCTCCATCCGGTCGTTGGCCCGCTGCGTCGGGCCGGGTCGGTCGTTCGAGGGGACGTGTCCGCATCGTAGACCCATTTGCGCGATTGCGCAAACAGGCGAACGACCTGTTCACAGCGCTGCCACTGGCGCCGGAACGACCTGTCCGTCGCGCCGCCCGGGGCGCCGGCATGTCACGGGGCGCCGGCATGTCACGGGGCGCCGGCAGAGCCGGCGGCCCCGGGGACACGGACGAGTTCGTCGGGCAGCCAGGGCGCGAGCCGACGTCTGGGAGCCGGCTCGGCGGGCGCCCCAGGCCGCAGCCCTCGGCTGGGCCTCGCCCGCGGGCACGCCCCTCAGCAGCCACAGGACGGGCGGCGTCGGCCACCGGCCGGGTGGCATGGGCAGCAGGCTCGCCCCTCAGCAGCCGGACTCCCTGCCATCTGCGCACCCAGACGGCACACGGCGCCGACCGGGCGTCGCTCGCGGCCGCTGCCGACGCCTCGCTCGGTGATCCGCGGTCCCGGGCACCTCACCGGACTTCGGTGCGCCCGGGTCGAAGGCGGCCGTCGGGGCCGACGACCCGTCCTCGCGCCGTTCCCGGGTGTCGCGTGCCGTCTCCTCGCGCATCTGGCAGGAAGATGATCCCCGAGAGGGGACGAGCGTTCGAGGTCGTCGGCGACATGAGCCACCGTCGAGCCGTCCACCCGCGGTCCGGGAAGGCTGCGTCCACGACGGCGCGGTGCTCGGCCAGTCGCCGGTAGACCGTCCGTCGTTCGGGCAGGACGAGGAGCCGCCCGACGACCGACGTGCCCCGCCAGCCCGCCTGCTCCGCGACCCACGTCGCCAGGCGGGCCTTCCGGTCGAGCGTCGACAGCATCGCCTGCAGGTCGGGGACGGCCGACTTCACCTCGACGACGAGGAGCGCGGCTTCGCGACGTGCAAGCACGTCGATCGAACCGCGCTCGCCGTAGCGCGCGAACGTCACCTCCACCCGCAGCTCCCAGCCGCTTCTCGTGAGCAGGGCGACCGTGCGGTCGACAAGGTCGGCATGGGCGGCATCGACGAGTCGGCCCAGCGCCTCGCCGCGCCACCGGATGCCCACGTCGACGCGGGCTCCGAGCGCACCGGCGATCGCCGTGAGCGCGTCGATCCGCACCGCACCCGCCTCACCGCGCTCGAGCCGGGACACGGTGTCCCGGGACAGCCCGGCCGCCGCGCCCAGCCGCGCCTGCGTCCAGCCCCGTCGCCGACGGAGCGCCCGCAGGGACCGGCCCAACCGCACCTCGTCCATCGCGCGTGAGCGTGGCACGCGCCGATCACCGGCGGCATCGCACGGTCGTCGCTGCCGGCCATCGGGCGGTGGGCGGCGGGTCATCGCCAGGGGACGGCCGCTGGGTCGCCGGTGGCCGGGGCCGGCGAGGGCTGCCCTTGCCGAAACCTGAGCGGCCGACTAGGATTTCCCGGTCCGGTGGTCCGGACCAGCATCGCCCAGGAGGTCGACCGCATGATCGACGGCCAGCCGACCGTCCTCTCGCTCACCGACGCCGCCGCCGCGAAGCTCCGCGAGCTCACCGCCGGTGAGGAGAACCCCCAGTTGGGTCTCCGCGTCTACGTCTACAGCGGCGGGTGCTCGGGATTCCGCTACGGGATGATGCTCGAGGACGCCCCCACGGCCGAGGACAACGTCCTCGAAGCCAACGGGATGCGCGTGTACGTCGACGGACAGAGCGTCGACCTGCTCCGCGGCTCGTCGATCGACTACGTCGACACCCTCATGGGCGCCGGATTCACCGTGAACAACCCGAACGCGGTCGCCGCCTGCGGATGCGGATCGAGCTTCCGAACGGCCGAGTCGGCCGGGGCCGCCGGAGCCTGCCACCACTGATCGCTCGCGGCGCCGCGTGCGCCGCCACCGACCTGCGCGTCCCCGAGGCCGCCGGCTCGAGCCGGCGGCCTCGTGACATCCGGGCCCAGCCGGGGAGCGGCCCCGCGTCGGGGAGCGGCCGAGGGGCGCCGCCCCGTCCGGGGAGCGGCCAGGTCCGGCCCCCCGCTACCCGTCGATGCGCTCGACGACCGTCGCGATCCCCTGGCCGACGCCGATGCACATCGTCGCGAGGCCGTACCGGCCGCCGGTCCGGGCGAGCCCGTGCACGAGCATCGTGACGAGGCGCGCGCCGCTCATGCCGAGCGGGTGCCCCAGGGCGATCGCGCCACCGTCGACGTTGAGCCTGGCCGGGTCCAGCCCCAGCTCGCGCGCGCAGGCGACCGACTGGCTCGCGAACGCCTCGTTCATCTCGACCAGGTCGAGGTCCGCCACGCCGATGCCGGCGCGCTCGAGCGCCTTGCGCGTCGCCGGCACCGGCCCGATCCCCATGACGGACGGATCCACGCCCGCGACCGCGGTCGACACGATCCGCGCCATCGGCCGCAGGCTGAGGCCGCGTGCCGCCGCCGCCTCGGCGAGCAGGAGAGCCGACGCGCCGTCGTTGATGCCGCTCGAGTTGCCGGCCGTCACCGTGCCGCCCTCGCGGAACGCCGGGCGCAGCCTGGCCAGCGCCTCCGCGGACGTATCGGCCCGCGGGTGCTCATCGCGGTCCACCACGATCGGGTCGCCCTTCCGCTGGGGGATCGACACGGGCACGATCTGCCCGTCGAACCGCCCGTCCGCCTGTGCGGCGACCGCCCGCCGATGGCTCGACAGACCGAGGGCGTCCTGGTCCTCGCGCGACACGCCCCAACGATCGGCGACCACCTCGGCCGTCTCGCCGAGCGAGATCGCCGGGTAGGCGGCCTGCATCCGGGGGTTCACGAACCGCCAGCCGAGCGTCGTGTCCACCAGCTCGTGCGTGCCGCGCTCGTACGCCGTCTCGGGCTTGAGCATGACGTACGGAGCGCGCGACATCGACTCGACCCCGCCGGCGATGAAGACGTCGCCGTCGCCGACGGCGATCGCATGGGCGGCGGAGTTGACCGCCTGGAGCCCGCTCCCGCAGAGCCGGTTCACCGTCAGGCCGCCGACGCCGACCGGCAGGCCGGCCAGCAGGACCGCCATCCGCGCGACGTTGCGGTTGTCCTCGCCCGCCTGGTTCGCACAGCCGAGGATCACGTCCTCGACGCGGCCCGGGTCGATGCCGGTGCGGTCGACGATCGCCCGCACGACGAGCGCGGCGAGATCGTCCGGCCGCACGGAGGAGAGGACGCCGCCGTATCGCCCGATCGGGGTGCGGACGGCGTCGAGGATCCAGGCCTCGCGGAGAGGCCGGTGCAGGTCACGGCTCATCCGTCGATGGTAGCGCGGGCACGGGCCTGTCACGCTCGTGCGTCCCGTCACGCCCGCGGGTGTCGGCCCGTCACGCCCATGCCCGGCGGTGCCGCGGGACACCGATTCGTCGGGCGGCCCGCAAGGCTGTCATTTCGGACGTAAGGTGAGGCCGCGTATGCTGCGGCCGGGCGGTGTGCACCCCGTCGAGGGCACCGCCGTTTCAGGTCGCTCGGGGACCCGTCTTTGATCTCATCCGGGGGGACGCACAGGGGCCTGTACCGCGCGGTCGCCGCGTGGGCCGCGATCGCCGTCGTCGTGGCCGCATGCGCCGTGCCGGTCGGGCTCACGTCGGGCACGCCCGACCCGGTGAGCCTCGTCCCGGTGCCGGCCGGCGCCTCCGAGGTCGGCCAGGGGAACCACGCGGCCGACGGCGGCCAGCCGGTCATCGGATTCGAGTCGCCGCTCGCGCCGAAGGAGGCGATGGTGTCCTATCGCGCCACGCTCGCGGCCTCCGGGTTCGACGAGGTCGGCGTGGACGGGGCGTGGCGGATCTTCAGCGACGGGAGGCAGACGCTCGCGGTCCGCGTCGCCTCCGACGGCCCCCCGACCTCGATCGTCGTGCGGGTGCTGATCTCGGGGGAAGCGGATCCCGCGCGGACTGCGCCCGGGTCGCCCGCCGACCCGGGCGAGTCGACCCCCGGGCCGACCGATCCGCCGGCGGCCCGCACGACCGCGCCGGGGGACGGTGGCGGAGGGTCCGGCGCGGCGGTCTCGACGCCGCAGCCGACGAAGAAGCCCAAGCCGACACGGTCACCCGACGCGACCTCGGACCCCGCGTCCTCGCACGGCACGCCGCCCGGCCAGGGGGGTACGCCGCCGGGCCAGGGGGGTACGCCGCCGGGCCAGGGCGGTACGCCGCCGGGCCAGGGCTCGCCCGACCCGAGCGTCGTCCCGACTCCCGAGCCGCCCACGCCGTCGCCCAGCGCGGAGCCGTCGGATACGCCGCACCCGACGCCCCCGCCACACCCGACGCCCGAGCCCGACCCGACGCCCAAGCCGACCAAGTCGCCCAAGCCCGACCCGACGCCCAAGCCCGACCCGACGCCCAAGCCGACGAAGTCGCCCAAGCCGTAATCGCGAGGGATCATGGTGGACCG
The DNA here is from genome assembly GCA_021812735.1 of Chloroflexota bacterium. The sequence goes on from JAKAMV010000284.1 coordinate 4,883, forward strand.
GTATCGCCTCCTGCTCGTGGACGACGACATCCAGCTGCTCGCCTACCTCGGCGACCGGCTCCAGCGCGACGGCTACGACGTCACGACCGCGAAGTCGGGCGGCGAGGCGCTCGCGGCGCTCGACGCGTCATGGCCGGACCTCGTGATCCTCGACCTGATGATGCCGCGGATGAGCGGGGAGGAGCTCGCCGCCCAGATCAAGAAGCGCGCCGACATCCCGATCATCGTGCTGTCGGCGATCTCCGCCGCCGAGAGCAAGGTCGATCTCATCTCGCGGTACGCCGAGGACTACCTCACGAAGCCGTTCAACCACGAAGAGCTGGTGGCGCGGATCCGGCGCGTCCTCGGCCGGCTCAACGAGAGGATCCCCAGCCAGGAGCTGGTCCTGGGGCCGGACCTGACGCTCGTGCTGCGGCGTCGGGAGGCGATGGTGGGCGGCAGCATCGTTGGCCTGTCGCCGACCGAGACCCGGTTCCTCGCGACGCTCGCGGCCAACGTGGGCGAGCCGGTCACCACGGAGCGGCTCCTCGCCCGCGTCTGGAGCGACGCCGACGGAGCCGATCCCGCGTACGTCTGGGTGACCGTGCGGCGCCTGCGGCGCAAGATCGAACAGGACCCGGACCGGCCGCGGTACCTGGTGACGGAGAAGGGCGGGGGCTATCGGCTCGTCGCGGCCGCCTGAGGCGACGCGGGGCCGGCTGGTGGGACGACCGTCCATCCGGTACGACCGGCAGCTCGTCTTCGCGCTTCTCCTCGTGGCGCTGGTGCCGCTCGGCATCTTCGCGCTCGTGTCGTTCATCCGCTTCTCGTCGGCCGTTCGGGCGGAGGGCGAGCAGGGGGCACGGGACGCCGTCCGGAGCGTGCGGTCGCTCATCGACCAGGCCGGCGTCCGCGTCTCCGCGACGGCGGAGAGCTACGCCTCCTGGCCGACGCTCGTCGGGTACGTGGACGCGCTGGACACAGGCCGCCTCGACTCCGACATCGCGGGCTTCCTCGTCGACCGCGGGACCGCGGACGACGTCGTGATCGTCGCCGGAGCCACCGACGCGGCGTCCGGTGGCTCTCCTGAGGACGTGGCGCCGCTCGCGGCGAAGGTCCGTGCGGCGCTGGCCGCGTCGCCCGACGCGACGGGGGAGATCGGGCCGGGGGTCATCGACCTCCCGTCGGGCATCCACGTCGTCTCGATCAGGCCGGTCCCGCTCGACGGGCTCGACGGTCCGGGCTCGCTGGCCGCGGCGGACGGTGGGGCCGCCATCGCGCTGACGCGACGCCTCGACGGCGGCTTCGCGATCGACGCCGCACAACTGACCGGCTTCGCGGTCGCCCTGTACCTCGCGGACGGGACGCTGGCGGTGACCAGCGACGAGGCGGCGGTGGCGGCGATCGGCGCGCCGGACCCCGCGAGGCTGTCGGACGAGTCGGCGTCCGTCGTGAACGACGGCGGCTACGCTGCCGGGGCGCTCGCGCTGGTCGGCCGGGATGGCCTTACCGCGGGGGCGGTGATGGCGAGCGGGCGGCTCGACGTCCTCAACGCCGTCGGCGACGAGCTCTGGCCGGTCTTCGGCTTCGGGTTCGTGGCATCGACGCTCATGGCCGTGGTCCTCGCCATCCTCCTCTCCCTGCGCCTGCGCCGGCGGCTGGGCGCGATCGAGGTGGGGATGGTGGCCGTGGCCGGCGGCGACATGAGCATCCGGCTGCCCACGGGCGGCGACGACGACGTCGCCCGCCTCGCCGAGTCGCACAACCGGCTGGCGGCGACGCTCGAGCGACGCGACCGGACGCTCGACCGGGCCCTCGGAGAAGTGGCCGCGCTCACGCCGGACCGGGCCGTCCAGGAGTTGGCGGCTGCCGGGACGGAGGCGGCGGTCTCGGTCTTCGGGTTCCGGCGCGCCCGGCTGATCGACGGTGGCGCGGCGCCCGTGGCCACGGCCGGCTGGGTCCGGGGCGGCGTCGGACGCGACGACGCCGATCCGGACGCCGGAGGCTCGGGCCCGTCCCGGGACGTGCCCGGAGGCAGCCGGACGGACGACGGCGGCGACGGGGTGGTCACGGTGCCCGTGCCCGTCCCGCCGGAGACCTGGCGGCTCGAGGCGCTGCGCGCGCCGGGCCAGGACTGGTCCGAGGGAGATGCCGCACTCCTCGCACTGTACGGCCGGCAGCTCGGGGCCGCGATCCGGGACGCCCAGCTCTATGCCGACGCCGCCCACCGCGCCGCCGAGCTCGAGCGCGTGAACCGGCTCCAGGGGGATTTCCTGCGGGGCGTCAGCCACAACCTCCAGACACCGCTCACGCACATCACGGTGGCGGCCGGCGAGCTGGTGGACACGCGCGGCGACGACCCCTCCGTTCGTCGCGACGCCGAGGTCATCATGGCGGAGGGAGAACGCCTGGCGCGACTGGTCGGGCAGCTGCTCACCCTCTCGCGGCTCGAGGCGCACGCCCTGACCGTCACGGCGGAGCCGATCTCGATCCCCGCCCTCGCGGCACGCGTCGCGCACGTCGCGGGCCCGCGCGGGATCGCCATCGTGGACGACGCTCCGGGCCTCGTCCCGATCGGCGATCCGGCGGCGGTCGAGCAGGTGCTGTGGGTCCTCCTCGACAACGCCGAGCGATACGCCCCGGACGGGCAGGTCCGCCTGGTCATCGGTCGTGCGGACCCGTCGGCGCTCAGCCGGGAGGTCGCGGCGGACGTGGCGGCGGACGTCGAGGCGGCGGTGGAGATCGCCGTCGAGGACGAGGGGCCGGGCGTCGCGCCCGACGAGCGCGGACGGATCTTCGAGCGGTTCGTTCGTGGCACGGAGGGGACCGACCGGTCGGGGACGGGGCTCGGCCTGGACGTCGCGCGCGGGCTGGTCTCGGCGATGGGGGGCGTGATCCGCTGCGAGGACGCACCGGGCGGCGGAGCGCGCTTCGCCTTCACGCTCCCGGCGGAGGATGCCTCGATCCCGGCCTGACCTCGCCTCCGCGGCGCGTGCGCCTGTGCGCGTGCGCACCGCATCCCGTGCGGACGCGACCCGAGAGCCCGGCTCGCCGCTTCACGCGCCGCTCGCCGGCACAGTCCTCGTAAGGCGTTCGCAAACTCGGGTCAATTCGCTCGGCAAGGTTGGCTCGCTACGGTCGCGGGCATGACAAGGCCTCCCCGCCGTCCCGCATTTCCTCGTCGCCGTCGCGATGGCGCGCGCCGCGGCCACGGCCAGACGCTCGTCGAGTTCGCCCTCATCCTCCCGCTCTTCCTCGTGCTTCTGCTGGGGATCATCGAGTTCGGCTTCCTGTTCAACGGCCAGCTGTCGCTGAACTACGCGACCCGCGACGCGTCCCTCGTCGCGGCCGAGGCCGGCAGCAACTCGATCGCCGACTGCCTGGTCCTCCAGCAGGTGGACAGGGACCTCTCCCCGCCGACCGACGACAACCGCGTCCTCACGGTCACCATCTTCAGCGCCAGCCAGTCGGGGGTCCCCGTGCCCAACGTCTACACGAGCTACACGCGCGGCGGCTCGACGACGTGCGGTTCGATCACCGTCCCGTACACGCTCGGCACGGACAACTACCCGACCAACGTGCGGTGCAGCGACCTCGACCGCGGCACGTGCAACCCGGCCTACACGAGCGCCGGCAACACGGGCGTGGACATCATCGGCGTGAGGATCGACTACGGCTACCTCTACATCACGCCGCTCGGGAGGGTCCTCCAGACGATCCCCGGCACCGGGGCTCCCCTCTGGAACGGCAGCGGCATGACGATGACCGCGGCGAACGCCATGCGCATGGAGCCCGTCCTGTGACGGGCTGGCTCGCGGCCCTGGAGCGGCGCCGCCGGGTCGCCCATCGCCGGCGCATGGCGGGCGAGCGCGGCCAGGGCCTCGTCGAGTTCGCGCTGATCACCCCCGTCTTCGTGCTCATCCTCCTCTCGATGCTGGACTTCGGGATGGCGTTCTACACGAACCTGACCATCGAGTACGCCTCCCGCGAGGGCGCGCGCGTCGGCGCGGCGCTCGCCGCCGGCAGCCCCACGCTCCCCTGCGCCCAGGTGGACGACTACGTGATGGCGGCGGTGCAGCGAGTCCTCGAGTCCGCCGGCATCGCGGTCGACCTCAACGCGAGCGGCGGCGGCGGCGTGAGCTGGGTCAAGATCTACAAGGCCGACAGCAACGGCAACGGCTGGACGACGGCCAACGTCAACACCTGGACGTTCTCCGCAGGCAGCGGCCCCACCGTGGACGGCCGCGTGCTCGACTTCGTCAAGCAGGGCTCCGACGGCTGGAGCGCCTGCTCGCGCTCGAACGGGACCCCACCCGACTCGATCGGCGTGGCCATCGAATACACGTACGCCTGGATCACCCCGATCGGGTCGGTCGCCAGCCTCATCCCCGGATTCGCGTCGCTCGCGCAGATCACGTTCGTCGACAGGACGGTGATGGCGCTGAACCCGACCTACCCGTAGGAGCCGTTCCATGAAGATCCGGACGTCTCGTCGCGCCGCACCGGCCGCCAGGACCCGGCTCGGCCGCGCCCGGCAGCGCGGCCAGGCCCTCGTCATGTTCGTGGCAGGGATCGTGTTCGTCATCGGCCTGATGGCGCTCGTGGTCGACGTCACCTGGGCCTGGATGAACATGCTGCGGGTCCAGCGGGCCGCCGACGCCGCGGCGCTCGCCGGTGCCGTGAAGCTGCCCGACTACCCGTCGCAGGCGCGGACGCTGGCCTACGCCGAGGCGACGAAGAACGGCTACACCAGCGGGATCAACGGGGCGACCGTCACCGCCGCGCAGAACCCCACGCGCGACATCCAGCTCGACACGAGCGTGACGGCCCCGGTGCGCACGTTCTTCCTGCACCTGGTCGGCATCAACACGATCACCGTGTCGCGGCGGGCGGCGGCGGAGTACGTCCTGCCGGTGCCGATGGGCAGCCCGCTCAACTACTTCGGGGCATTCGGCCCGTTGCGCGGCTGGATCCACACCGACACGGGTCGCGACATCCCTGACCCCGGTGACATCTACCCGACCGGCACGCGGACCCCGTACGCCGCCAGCGGGTGGACGGGCACGACGAACGCGGGGGCGATCGACCTTCAATACGCCGTCGCGACGAACACGACGAACGCGCAGGGATTCGCCTACAACGTCCCGGCCCGCCTGTACGGCACGGCCCAGCAGTACCTGACGCTCGGCGGCATCAAGATCGG
>JAKAMV010000285.1 GCA_021812735.1 Chloroflexota bacterium
TCTGCGCCTTCCTCGCCTATGTCGCCGGCCAGGTCAGCGTCGACGAGGTCGGGACGATCCTGCTCGACGGCGCGTTCACCTTCATCCGAGTCGTCGTGGTGGTTGCGGTCTCGGCGGTGATCTGGACCCCGGTCGGTGCCTGGATCGGGATGAGCCCGCGGGCCTCGCGGATCGCCCAGCCGATCGTCCAGATCGGGGCGAGCTTCCCCGCCAACTTCCTGTTCCCGTTCGCCACGATCCTCATGCTGCGCACCGGGTTCCCGATCGAGCTCGGGGCGATTCCCCTGATGGCGCTCGGGTCGCAGTGGTACATCCTGTTCAACTCGATCGCGGGCGGCATGGCCATCCCCAACGACCTCCGCGAGGCGGGCGCCGTCCTCGGCCTGTCCCGCCGCCAGCGCTGGCGCGCGCTCATCCTGCCCGCGATCTTCCCGGCCTGGGTCACGGGCGGCATCGCCGCTGCCGGCGGCGCCTGGAACGCGAGCATCGTCGCCGAGACAGTGTCCTGGGGCAACGACACCCTGCGGGCCCCGGGCCTCGGGTCGGACATCGCGGCGTTCACCGCCGCCGGCGACTTCCCGCTCACCGTCGTGGCGATCGCCGTGATGGTCCTCTTCGTCGTCGGCCTCAACCGCCTCTTCTGGCAGCGCCTGTACACGCTCGCCGAGACCCGCTACCGCCTCGCCTGACCGCGCTGGAAAGGGATCAACCGATGCTCCACATGACCGATCGCATCAGCCGCGCCACCGCCGCGACCGGCTCCCGCGCAGCGGGCGGCCGCAAGCCGTCCGTGCTCATGCGCGCCGAGGAGGTGACGAAGTCGTTCCCGCTGCCGGGCGGCGCGTCGCTCGACGTCCTGCGCGACATCGACCTCGAGGTGCGCGAGGGCGAGATCGTCGCGCTGCTGGGCCGCTCTGGGTCCGGCAAGTCGACTCTGCTCAGGATCCTCGCCGGGCTCATCCCGCCGACCGACGGGCGGGTCCTGTACCGGAATCGGCCGCTCCGCGGCGTGAACCCGGGCGCGTCGCTCGTCTTCCAGTCGTTCGCCCTGCTGCCATGGCTCGACGTGCAGGCCAACGTCGAGCTCGGCCTCGAGGCGATCGGCCTCGGGCCCGAGGAGCGCGCCGCCAAGGCGATCCGCGTCCTCGACCTCGTCGGCCTCGACGGCTACGAGCAGGCGTACCCCAAGGAGCTGTCGGGAGGGATGCGCCAGCGGGTGGGCGTCGCGCGGGCGATCGCGGTCGAGCCGGACGTGCTGCTGATGGACGAGCCGTTCAGCGCCCTCGACGTGCTGACCGCGGAGAACCTCCGGGGCGAGATCCTCGACCTGTGGGCCGAGGGCAAGATCCCCACGCGGGCGATCGTCGTGGTGACCCACAACATCGAGGAGGCCGTGCTGCTCGCCGACCGGATCGTGATCCTCGGCACCAACCCGGGGATCATCCGGGCAGAGCTCCCTGTGCCGCTGTCCCGGCCCCGCGATCGGGAGGCGACCGAGTTCCAGGCCCTGACCGACACCGTCTACGCGATGATGACCAACCCGACGGTCATGCTCGAGGACGTCGTGAAGGGCTACACGCCCGAGCCCGAGCTGGCGGCCGCCGCGCCGCCCGCCCTGCCGCGCCTGCCGAACGTGCGCCCGGGCGCGATGATCGGGCTCGTCGAGCTCATCGACGACCACGGATGGCAGGTCGACCTCTACCGCCTGGCGGACGAGCTGAGCATCGAGCTCGACGAGCTGCTCGAGCCGCTCGACGCGCTGGTCATGCTGGGCTTCGCCCGGGTCGAGGAGGGCGACGCCGTGCTCACCGGCGCTGGCGTGTCGCTCGCGCGGGCCGACGTCCAGGGTCGCAAGGTCCTGTTCCGGGCGGCCGCGGCTGATCACGTCGCCATCGTCGAGCGCATCTCGGCAGCGCTGCGGGCGAAGGCCGACGGCCGGATGCCGGCGGCGTTCTTCCTCGACCAGCTCGGCCGCCACTTCACGCCGCCCGAGGCCGAGATGCAGCTTGCGACCGCGGCCAACTGGGGCGCCTTCGGGGAGCTGTTCGAGTACGACCCGGACCGTGAGGAGTTCGTACGCGCTGACGCGGCGACTACGGCCCTCTAGCGCCCGGCGTGTGGAGGTCAGGTCACAGCGCCGCGTCCGCGACCCAGACTTCCCCCCATACAGTGGTGCGCCACACTTGACGCGATCTACACGCGGCCACCGATCTCGCCCCGGACCCGGCCGATCCGGAGCCGGTCCTGCGGCTCAGACCGCCCGCTCCTCAGCCTCGCGGACAGCTCCGGCATCCGAGTGCCCGGTTACGGTGTGGTCGGAACCTCGACGGCGTCTCGGCCGAGCTCGGAGGTAGCCTTGACGCCCGTCGGCGCGGCACCCTCGCCCGTGTAGCGCACGGCGTCGGATGCCGCCCCCGTGGCGACGATCGCGCCGCCCACGTCCCAAGCGCCGACTGGGCCCGCGAGCTCGACGGTCACGACGTCGCGACCCGAGGTCGTGACCGCGCCGCCGACGTGGATCTCGCCGAGCCTGCCGCCGGGCTCGACGCTGAGGGCGATCACCTTAAGGGTCATTTAAGGGTCATCTGCACGCCCTTGACGAGGCTCAAAAACCCTGGCCGCCGTGGGTGGACAGGTCGTTCAGGATCGTGAGGCTGGGCAGCGGCCTGGAGACCTGCACGCCGATCGAGCCTCTCCGTGCGTCTCGATGGACTCGAAGACGGCTTCCTGAAGCGACCCATCCTACAGGTTGAAGCCACGGGCGCCCTTGCCATAACGACCGATGCCTCGCCCAGAGCCCCGGCGCTTCGACCCGGGATGTCGCGGAGCGTGTCTTGGTCGGCATGGAGCGCGCGCCGGCGCCCGCTATCCCGGTGCCGGCGATCCAACCGGAGCTCGCAGAGACGCTCCGGCAGGTTGCGCTCGGGCGGCCCGACGGCAGGCCGTCCTGGCGAGACCAGATCGAGGCCCACGGCGCCGTCGCGCTCGCCCCGATGCTCGCGTGGCTCGAGCAGGAGGGCCACGACGAGCTGGCCGCGGCTGTGCTACGCAACCCTCGCCGGCCGGGGCCACGCCCGGCAGGTCCTCGACGGGCTCGACGGCATCGAGGCGCGCGGGCGTGCGCCGAGCCCGAAGCGGATCGCGCTGCTGCGCACGTACGCGACTGCCCAGGCGAACCGGGACCACTCGGCCGCCCAAGGTGCGGATCTGGCGCGCCAAGATCGAGGCGGACCGGCGCCGGCTGGGCCTGCCGCCCATGACCGCCGCGGAGGTCGCCCACCTCGTCGAGCTCGGCGTCGGCAGCGAGCAGAACCCGCACCTGTACCACAACCATTGCTGGTCGTGCACCCTGCCGGCCGTCGAGGGCGTCCAGCGGCGGTGCCGCTGCAACTGGCTCGAGTGCCTCTGCGGCGCGTGCGTGTCTCCGCGACACGGCTACTCCCCGATCGGCGCCGCGCGGTTTCCCGACGCCTTCGCCGACCGGGGGCGCTCGCGGTGACGGCTGCGATGGTCGACGCCTACCATGCCATGCTCACACGCCTCCATCGGCGGGCGCGCTGGGGAGATCGGGGCGCGCCCGGTCGTGACCCACTAGCCGCATGTGGGCCGGTCGTTCAGCGGCCTCGCCATCGTGGGGCAGGCTGTATACGGGTGGCCCGACGAGTGGCCGGCGTCGAAGTTTCAGCCGGCAGCGAACCGGGCGGACGTCATCGCGACCACGATGGCCCGCAACGCCGACCGCCCGGAGCCGCTCGACTGGATCGAGTCGAGCCCGAAGCGGACCAGCCAGTTCTGGAGCCCGGACTCTCGCAGACCTGCTCGCGCCGGGCGACGCCCCTCGCACGCCCGCATCGCCTGGGTCAACCTCTACCCCAATGCGCCCGAGGACCCGCCCGGCGACCCCGGCGGCGCGCTGCGCGAGGCGCAGGACCCCACGTCGCCGGCCTGCTCCGGGCGGAAGTAGCGCCGACCTGTTGCCGTCATCGCCATCAGGCCCTCCTGACCGGCTAGACCCCGCCTAGGATCTCCGGCGCCGCGTCGGGATCGCGCGTCCCCGGGCCCGGCGCGTCCTCGAGCCGGTCCTCCTTCCGCCAGGCCGGTTCGCCAGTCTCCTGATGGCGCTCGCGACCCGCTTCGCGTCGCTGGTGGCGCGAGGGCCGCTCGGCCGGAGACACCGGCGCGCCCGGCAGCATTTGCCTGACCCGGGACGGCAGGGACATCAGCGTCTCCTCCGCGATGGTCGAATGGCGTGGCTGGCTCCTAGTTGTTCGTAGATCGGCGTGAAGCTTACGGGGTGGAGAGGAGCGAGGGCCGCAAGTCGCGCGGCTCTACAGGCCGGACGGATCGCTCCCCCGCCTGGTGATCGCGGCGTCCCACCGGGGTGCGCGCGGCGACGCCATGTCCAGCACGGTCGGCCCATCATTCGATCGCGGCGGCCCGATCGGCCATCGTGTGTGTTGGGCGACGGCCGTCAGCCGGTGTCGTGAGAGCGATTGAGAGACTCCGGAGGCCGTTGCCGGGATACACCTCCCGCGGCACGGCCTCGGCCGAGGTCAGCTCGATCCGCCTGGTGGCGCGCAGGAGCTCCTCGAGCGCAACTCGGAGGTTCAGCATCGCCAACGGTTCGCCGAGGCACCGATGGATGCCGACTCCGAAGACGAGGTTGTCCTCGACCTCGCGGTCCAAACGCAGACGGTCGGGATCCGGAGCGACCCCGGGGTCGCGGTTCGCGGCGATCCACATCAGCGAGACCGGCTGGCCGGAGCCGATGGTCCTCCCGGCGACCTCCACCTCGCGGGTTGCCGTTCGGTTGTTCGCTACCAGCGGGCCATCGGCTCGAAGGATCTCCCGGATCGCCCGGTCGATGAGGGCGGGCTCGCGGCGCAGGCGCTCCTGCAGGTCGAGGTCAGAGGCCAGATGGAGGACTGCGATCCCGACGGCCGAGGCCACCGTTCCATGGCCGGCCGTCCAAGTGCGCAGGAGGCTGACAATGTCCTCGTTGCCCAGCGGTTCGCCTCCGACCACGGTCCCGAGCAGCTCGCCCATCAGGTCATCGAGTTGGCCGACACCGGCACGGCGCGCGTCGAGGATCTCGGTGACGTAGGCGGAGAACTCGCGGGCCAGAACCGCCCCCGCCTCGCGGTCCTGCCGGAACGCCACCTCCTGGTTGCCGTGGGTCCAGCCGCGCACGCGGTTCCAGTCGGCGATCGGCCAGCCTGCGAACGCACACAACGCCTGGTGCGGGAACGGCCCGGCGAACTCGCCGATGATCTCTGCCTCGCCACGCGCAAGAAGCGGACCCAGAAGGGCGGTCGCGATCTGCCGGCTGCGCGGCTCGAAGGCGGCCATCCGCTCGGAGGTGAAGAGCGGCTCGAGGGGCTGGCGATAGGCGGCGTGCTCGGGCGGGTCCATGCCGTTCGGGATGGCGCGCCGCTTCGTCGCGCTGCTGAAGGTCCCCGTGTCGCGCGCCGCCGCGAGCACGTCACGGTGGGCGAAGAGGGACCAGCCGAGGAAGTCGCTGTGGGCCACGGGACACCTTGAACGCACCTCGTCGTAGGCCCGCTGCTGGTCGCCCAGGATGGAGGCGTCGCGAGGGTCCCAGTCGGGTTCGGTCCGCTCGGCCATGTGTCGCTCCTTCGCGATCGCGAATCATCTCGTCGTCTCTGCACCGACAGTGCAGCTCGGTCGCCCTACGAGGTCGCCTCCATGTGCACCGTCAGCAGCACCTGGCTTGGCACGATCGCGCGGAGGTCATGGGTGACGCCGGGGGAGAGCACGAGCACTGTCCCGGTGCTCAGTTCGCGTTCGCCCTCCTCCGTCTTCACCTGGACATGGCCTTCCAGGGCGTGGATCGTGACCAACCCGTCGGCGACGTGGTCCACGAGCCGGCCGTCCGCCTCGAAGTCGAACAGGACGAGCGCCACCGGCCCGTGATGGGCGATCGTGATCTGGCGGTGGCCGTTCGTGGCAGGGCGCGGCTCCGCCCGCAGCTCCTCCGCGATCTCGGCGAGGTTGTAGGCGTGCTCGCGACCGGCGAATCGCTCGACGGGTGCGCGGCGCAGGCGCGCCTCATCCTGTTCCATTGCTGTGCCTCCTCATAGCCCGTGGCTCGTCCTCGTTCAGGGCGTCCAGTTCCGGGCCTGCCTTGGATCGGCCTTCTGGGCCGGGATCTCCCGGCCTGGCCTCGTCTCCGTCGCGGCCTATGGAATAGGCACCGGCACCGGATGGCGGCCGGAAACGTACGAGCCGACGGGGCGCCGGAAGCCGACCGCCAGACGGTTCCAGCCGTTGATCGCCACGATCGCGAGGGTGAGCGCGACCTGCTCGGCCGGGTCGAACGCACGCGCCAACGCCGCATAGACCTCGTCGGGCGCGCCGGTCTCATGCAGTAGCGTGAGGGCCTCGGTCCAGGCGAGGGCGGCCCGCTCCCGGGGCGTGAAGAACGGCGCCTCGCGCCAGACGATGACGAGGTGGAGACGCTGCTCATCCTCGCCGATCGCCCGGGCGTCCTTGGTGTGCATGTCAAGGCAGTACGCGCAGCCGTTGATCTGGGAGGCGCGCTGCCGCACGAGCTCGAGCAGCTTCGGTTCGAGGGTGCTCGACTCGACGACCTCCTCGAGTCCGCTCATGGCCCGACTCGCCTCGGGCAGCACGGTCCTGTGGTCCAGTCGCATCGTTCCCTCTGGCGCATCGCCTTCGTCGGGCCGGTCACCGCCCGGGGCCACCGGCCCGCCTGAGTCGCCTGTCGTGTTCGGGATCGCATTCATGAGTGCGACGGTGGACCTCGGTCGGGGGTATGTCTGTCCGCTGGCAGACAGAGGCGGGGGGACTGCGGCCGGATTCGGCAGCCGCGTCCGCGATCGAGCTCACCCGACTGTCAGCAGCGCTCAGGCGACGCCACTTGCATCCGAGAACCAGGCGCCGAGTGATGGGGGCAGCCAGTCGAGGTGGCGTCCGATCTCGCGCCGGGTCGCCCAGTAGCACTCGCAGGCGATCTGTTCGAGGCCGGCCCGGTCCGCGACCGCGACGTGGCCCCGTCCGCGCGTGATCGCCCCGAGCCGCTCGAGCTCGGTGAGGGCGACCGTCACGGTCGGCCGCTGCACGCCGAGACGCAGCGCCAGGAACTCGTGGGTCACCACGAGCTCATCGGCGAGGCCGAGGTCGTGAGCGGCGAGGAGGTGGCGGGCCGCGCGGGCGACGACGTCATGGTGGCGATCGCACGCGGCGGAGATCGCGCGCTGACCGATGACTGCGGCGGCATGGTGGTGCAGGCGCCGGTGCAGCTCCGGGTTCCGGTCGACCTCCGCGGCGAGCTCGGTGGTCGCGAGCTGGAGGAAGAGCCCGCCGGTCTGGCACACGACCCAGATCCCGCTGACTTGGCTGCCGAACAGCGCCGGCCAGCCGGCCATCCCCTCCCTGCCGACGAAGCCGACCTCGACCGCGGAGCCATCGGCCATCAGGACGAACTCGGACAGCGCCCCGGTCTCCGGGAAGTAGACGGAGTTGATGGGGCTCCCCGGCGTCATGAGGGTCGCCATTCGATCGAGACGGACCCGATGCGCGTGTGCGGCCAGGCGTTCGGCATCGTCCGCGGGGAGACCCAACAGGAGCAGGTTCCCCGGAACCGGCGGCCCGCCCGTTGCCACTGCGGCTACCACGTTTGGGATCGGCAGGGGCCCGGGCCGCGGGCTGAGGCGCGGCGCGACATACCCGTGGTCGCGCCTTCCGCACGCCAGTCAGGCAGCTCTGAAGGGCCCATCGATCTCGGCCGTGCTCCTGCTGCGGCGCCGTCGGTCGTGCCGGTCACGGCCGTCGCCTCGTCGATTATGCGCGGTGAGCGTCGATCGGAACCTCCCTCAGGTCTCCGAGAGCAGGAGGATCACGGACCGGATTGGTCGGTCTGAGGGTCAGCGAGATGACAGTCGAGTTGGCCGCCCGCCTGACAACGTGTCTCGATACCGGTCACTCCGGGACGCACAGCGCCGACGCCTGCAGGTTTGCGAGACGGGAGGACCACGTTCGCATGGCACCGATGAACTCAGCAATGCGGGCGGTCGGACGGCCGGTCCTGTGACCGTCGACTTCCCGGCCTGGCTGCGCGCGGCGCACTGGATCAACGTCTTCTTCCTGGGCCTCCTGATCCGGGCCGGCATCCAGATCCTGGGTGCGTATCCGCGCCTCTACTGGAACGACAACTCGACGCCCGGCACGGAGTGGCTCAAGTTCGCCAAGCGTCCCATCCCCACGGACAGACCCTGGACCGCTCTCGAGCAGGAGCGGGACGTCTCGGCGTGGCTGGGTCAGCCGGGCGGCAACAACTTGGGTCTGGGGCGCCACTGGCACTTCTCCGCCGCGACCTTCTGGGTGCTCAACGGCGTCGTCTACGTCGTGCTGCTCCTTGTGAGCGGGGAGTGGCAGCGGCTCATCCCAACCTCCTGGTCGATCTTCCCCGATGCCTGGGAGTCTGTGCTGACATACGCGAGCCTGCACGCGCCGTCCGCAGGCCCGGGGATGCCCTACGACCCGCTCCAGCAGCTTGCCTATGCCGCCGTCGTCTTCCTGCTCGCGCCGTTCCTGATCCTCACGGGCGCGGCCCAGTCGCCCGGGATCGAGGCGCAGTTCCCCCGCTACGCACGGCTCTTCGGGGGCAGGCAGGGGGCGCGCAGCCTCCACTTCCTGGGCCTGCTCGCCTTCATCGCGTTCATCGTCATGCACACGTTCCTGGTCGTGGTGACCGGCTTCTCCAAGAACATGGGCGACATCATCCTGGGGCAGCACCAGACCGACCAGGGTGTCGCCGTTGTCATGGGGCCGGCGCTGATCGCCTCGATGCTGGCGATCTACGCCGTGACGTCCTGGGCCTCGCGGCGCCGGCCGCGGACCGCCCAGCACCTCCTGGGCTGGATCATCCGCCCGACCATGCGGGCGCTGGCCGTGCGCACACGCTCCCGCCAGCACTATCCGGCCAGCAGCATCTCCCCGCAGCTCCTCGTCAACGGCGAGTCGCCCGACACGTCCGAGTACGCTCAGCTGGCGGCGGACGGCTTCTCCGACTGGCGCCTCGAGGTGGGCGGCCTCGTGGAGACGCCCCTGAGCCTGACGCTTGCCGACCTGCGCGGGATGCCTGCCCAGACACAGATCACGAAGCACCACTGCATCCAGGGCTGGTGCGGCATCGCCGAATGGGGCGGCGTGCCCCTTGGCGCCATCCTCGACGCCTGCCGCCCATTGCCGGCCGCTCGCTTCCTCGTCTTCCGCTCGTACCAGCTGGACCAGTCTGGTCAGCCCTTCTACGAATCGGTCGACATCGCCCTCGCGCGCCATCCCCAGACGATCCTGGCCGACCGGATGAACGGCCGAGCGCTGCCCGTCCCGCACGGGGCTCCGCTGCGCCTCCGCGTGGAGACCGAGCTCGGCTTCAAGATGGTCAAGTGGCTGCGGCGCATCGACTTCGTGGCCGACTATCGCGATCTCGGCGCCGGCGAGGGCGGCTCGCGCGAGGACACCATGTACTACGAGCAGGCGGTCGGCATCTGAATCGCGGATCTGTCCCACCACTCGGACGACTCGAAATTGCGCGTCAGGTACCGCGGCGAGCTGGGTCGGCAGCCCCGGCAACGGTCGCTGCAATGAAGGGCAGCGTCAGGCGCCACGTGGCCATCAAGCAGATCGAGCCCGCCGCTGAGTCTCCGCCTCGCGCCCTCCACCCCGACCACGATCCCGAGGACTCCAGCTCCGACCCCGCCGAGGGTCGGCCGATGGTTCGAACCATCGGCCACGGGACGCGCACGATCGATGAGCTCGCCGCCCTCCTTTCGTCGGCCGGCGTCGCGACCCTGATCGACGTCCGTCGCTACCCGATGGGACGGCGACAGCCGCACCTGTCCCGGGAGCGGCTCGCGATCGACCTTCCTGAGCGCGGCCTCGCCTATGAGTGGTGGGGCGAGGCGCTCGGTGGACGCCGGCCGGTCGCGGGCGCGATGGTGTCGGGCAGCGGCTGGCGCCAGCCGGCTTTCGCCGCGTACAGCGCGTACATGTCGA
>JAKAMV010000286.1 GCA_021812735.1 Chloroflexota bacterium
GGCGGCGGGCGACGGGCTGCTGGAGGGTGGCCGGGCGGCCGGGCGGCCGTCGGGGTGCATGGTCGAGGCCCCGGCGGCCGGCCGACGCGGGGCGGACGCCAGCGTCTGGCCGGCGGTGCCGCGGAGGGTGGGCAGGATGGCCTCGGCGTTCGTGTCCATGCCCCGAGTCTCGGGGCCGGTCTCTTTCGAACCCGTTACGCGACGGCGCTTCTCAGCCGACCGAGCCGCGGCCCCAGCTGACAGTGAACCGGGCGCCTCCCGCGGGCGACGCGCCGATCCCCCAGCAACCGCCCGTCGCGCGCACGATCGCGTCGCCGATCGCGAGGCCCAGGCCGGCGCCGCCGGCCTCGCCGGCAGTCGTGACCAAGCGGTGGAAGCGGTTGAAGATCCGGGCCTGCTCCGCCTCGGGGATGCCCGGGCCGGCGTCGTCGACCGCCACGAAGGCGCGCCCGGACTCCACGCCCACCGTCACGTCCACGGCCCCGCCGTCCGGCGAGTACTTGCAGGCGTTGTCGACCAGCACGCCGACGAGCCGGTCCACGAGCTCGGCCGACGCCGCGATGACGACGGGCTGGGACGGCGCGTGCACGAACAGCCGGAGGTGGCGCGTCTCGGCCACGACGCCGAACCGGTCGACGGCCTGGCTCGCGAGGACCCCGAGGTCGATCGGGCCCGCGGGCGGTGGCTCGGCGGCAGCGTCGAACCGCGCCAGCCACAGCATGTCCTCGAGCAGCTTCCGCATCCGCTTGGACTCGCGGTCCACCTTGGTGAACGCGTTCCGGTACCAGCCGGCATCTCGGTCCTGGGCGAGGGCGAGCGAGGTGTGCGCCTCGATCACCGAGAGCGGCGTCCGGAGCTCGTGCGAGGCATCGGCGGTGAACTCGAGCTGGCGGCGGCGCGAGGCCTCGATGGGCTCGGCCACGCGCCGGCCGACGATCGTGGCGCCGACGAACACGAAGCCCAGGAGGAACGGGGCGATCAGCAGGACGCCGAGGAGGATCGTCTGCTGGGCGTCGGCGACCTGCGAGGTGTCCTGCGCGGCGACCACGTATGCGGAGCCCAGCTGCCGGCCGGCGATTCGGACGTCGACGCCCTCGATCGTGGCGCTCTGCGGGGCCGAAACCGTCCTCAGGGCTGCGGGCAGGTCCGGGGTCTGCGAGCCGTACGCGGTCACGGTGCCGTCGGGGGCGATCATCCAGAGGAGCACGGGCGCGCCGAACGGCCGGCCGGGGTCGCGGCCCGGGTTGAGGGCGCTGCTGCCGTCGCCCGTGCCGCTGCCGCCGATGGTGCTTCCTTCCGGAGCCTGGCCGCTCAGGGGCACCCGGTCGAAGGACTGCATGAGCCGCTGGTCGATCTGAGCGGTCAGGTCGCGGGTCGCGAACGCGACCACGCCGGCGGCGATCGCCGCGTACACCACGGCCACCACCCCGGTCGCGGCGAGCGCGACCCGGATGGATTGGCGGCGGACGGCTGGGACGTGCGCCATCGTCATCCCGCTTCAAGGCGGTAGCCCGAGCCGCGGACGGTCACGATTCGGACCCCGGCGGCGGGCAGCTTGGAGCGCAGGCGGGACATCTGGACGTCGATGGCGTTCGAGCCCAGGGGATCGGTCTCGTCGGCCCAGGCGTGCTCGGCGATCGCCTTGCGGTCCACCACCGACGGCGAGCGGCGCAGCAGCAGCTCGAGGATCCGGTACTCGGTGGCGGTGAGCTGGATCTCGCGCCCGTCCGCCCGCACGACGTGCGTGACCGGGTCCAGCGAGAGGCGTCCCGCGCGCAGCACCGGCTGGTCAACCCCGCGCGGACGGCGCTGGAGGGCGCGCACGCGGGCCACGAGCTCGCCGAAGTCGAACGGCTTGACGAGGTAGTCGTCGGCGCCGGTGTCCAGGCCGCGGATGCGGTCCGCCGGCGTGTCCCGGGCGGTCAGCATGAGCAGCGCCGTCGGGCGGTCGTGGCGGCGGGCCCAGGAGACGACGTCGATTCCTTCAGCGCCCGGCATCCGCCAGTCGATGATCGCCACGTCGTACTCGTACCAGCGAAGCTGGTCGATCGCGTCGTCGCCGCGGTCCACGGCGTCCACGTGGTAGCCCGCGTCGGTCAGGCCGAGGACGAGGACGTCTCGAAGGCCCTCGTCGTCCTCGGCCACCAGCACGCGCATCGTCCCGCTCCCTCGATCGCCGCGGCCTCAGCGGGCAAGCGCCCGTGCCCCGAGCACCATCGTCGCACCCCGGTCGACCCAGCGCCACGTCGCGGCGCCGGCGACGATCGCGATGGCGACCGCCTCGACGCCCAGCATCCACGGCGCCATGGCATCAGTTCCGGCGGTGAGGGTGTGCGCGAGGGCGAGCGGCCACATCACATAGCTCGTCCAGTGGACCAGCCTCCAGGCCCGCTGGCCGAGGTGCCGCCGCAGGAGGCTCGTGGCGATCAGCGCCACGACGAGGTACAGGGAGATCACGCCCAGCGCCACCGGGACGGGCCGCCAGGACGACGCGAAGGGGACCAGCGCGGCGATCAGGCCGAGGCGCAGGTACGGGTCCATGACCGCGGCCAGGACGTGGGTCGCGAGGAAGGCCGTCGCGAGCAGCGAGATGCGCCGGTGCATCTCGTAGTTGAAGAGGCGCGGCCAGCCTGCGGTCTGGAATCGGGTGACGGTGACCAGGCCGAACGCGGCGCTCGCCGTGAGCATGAGCAGCGAGACGATCCCGGCGCCACGGGCCGCGAACCACAGGATCTGATCGGACATCGGGCGCTCCTCCGACGGGCGTTGCGGCGGCGCGGCGAGTGAGGGGGACCCCGCCGCCGCGGCGGGAGATTCGATGGGCTGAGTGTCGGGGCGGGACCTTTCGTCCCGGTTACGGCCTGGGCAGCCGACGCGGTCCGGCGGCCCGACGGCCCCCGTCGGCGGAGGTGCCGTCCGCCTCGTCCGCCCCGTCCGCCCCGTCGTCAGCGGCGTCATTGGCGTCGGGCCAGCCGCCCAGGCGGACGATCGTCCCGTCCTGCGCCACGAGACGCGCCGGCAGCCCGGCGGTGGCGAGCCAGCCCGGCGCGGCGGATCCCAGGACGATGCACGCGGTGGAGGCGGCGTTGGCGGCCTCGCAGGTCGCCGCGACCACCGTGGCCGTGCGCCAGGGCGTGGCTGCGGGCAGGCCCGTCCGCGGGTCGACAATGTGGTGGGCGGTGATGCCGTCCGACGACGACCAGCGGCGGACCGTGGTCGACGAGGTGGCCAGTCCGCCGCGCGCGATCGCGACCACCTCGCCCGGGCCGTCGGGATCCGCCCGGCTGTCCTCGGCCATGAGGATCCGCCAGGCCCCCTCGGGGGCGCGGCCCGCCACGGCGACGTCGCCGCCGACGCTCACGAGCACGCCGGCGCCGGCGCCGGCCGCCTCGAGGGCGGCGGCGGCGGAGAGGTCCGACGCGAGGCCCTTGCCGGTGGACCCGAGGTCGAGCTCCACGTCGGTCGGGACGCGCACGGTGCGCGCCGAGGGGTCGAAGGCGATCACCGACCAGCCGGGCACGGGCGCCAGCCTGAGCTGGAGCGGGCGGGTCGTTCCGGCGATCCGGTCGAAGTCGTCGTCGTAGCCCGTGACGCGCAGCGCACGGCCGACCGTGGGGTCGACGGCGCCGCCCGTCGCTCGGGCCGCCTCCAGGGCGCCGGCGAGAGCGCGGGCGAGCAGCGGCGAGACGCGCACCTTGCGGCCGCGCGCGGCGTTGAGGGCAACCAGCTCCGAATCCGCCCGGAACCGCGAGTAGGCCAAGTCGACTTCGGCGAGCACCCGCTCCACGGCCGCGCGGGCGGCCTCCAGGTCGCCGTCTTGGACGACCAGGCGGACGCCCGTGCCGATGGCGCGCCAGGCAGCGGTCTCGGGCACCGTCAGGAGCCCCCGGACGAGACGTGGCCGAGGCCCGACCTGGAGGCCACGGCCGGCGCGGTGGCAGTCGTGCGGGAAGCTGCCGGCGCGGTGGCAGGCGAGGCCGCCGCGGCGGTCGAGGCCGCCGCGGCGGTGGCCATCACTGCCGTCTGCCCGGTGTGGGTCGCTGCGACCAGGAAGCCGAAACCGCTCGTGGCGGCCATGCCGAGGGCTGCGGTCCCGATCGTCAGCTTGCGGAGCCGGGCGAGGTTCCGGGCTCGTGCGCCGCTGGGCGTGTCGGTCGTGTTCATGCCCCGGATGGTCGGGGCCGAACCCTTTCGGCTCGATGACAGGGCGGATGAGACTTCGCCCATCTTGGCCTCCCGCGCCCAGCCGCGCTGTCCATGGGCGCAGTGTGGCGGCCCGCTGTGCGCGTGTCTCGCCGGTCGGGCGACGGGCGGCCTGCCGCGACGGAAACCGGACGCGGAACCACGGCGTAGTCCCGAGTGTCCAGCGTTCCCATGGACAGGAGGACCCACCATGCGTCTCGGCCGAGCCCTCGCTCCCCTCCTCGTGGCGACCCTCGTCGCCGCATGCTCGGGCGCCGCGGCAACACCATCGCCCTCCACCACGCCGGCGGCAGCCCCATCGGCAGCCCTATCGGCAGCCGCCTCCGCAGCCCCCGGCGGCGGCTACAACGCCTACGGCGGTGGCGCGGCCGCCAGCCCCTCCCCTGCCGCTGCGGCGGGGGCCCTCGCCCTCGCCCAGACGAGCCTGGGCAGCGTGCTCGTCGGGCCCACGGGAATGACGCTCTACATGTTCGTACCCGACACGAGCACGAGCTCGGCCTGCACAGGCTCGTGCGCCTCGACCTGGCCGCCGCTCACGGGCGCTCTGCCGACGCTGGGCGCCGGCCTCGTGACCTCGGACTTCGCGACCGTGACCCGAAGCGACGGCGGCACCCAGGTGACATTCCACGGCCACCCGCTCTACTACTTCAGCGGCGACAAGGCGGCCGGCGACACCAACGGCCAAGGCCTCAGCAGCAAGTGGTATGTCTTGGGCGCTGACGGCAACCCCGTCAAGTAGCCCCGGCTGGACATCTCGGCGGGGCTGGGCTGCGTCCCCCCGGCCCCGCGTCCTCACGTCCTCACGTCCTCACGTCCCGCGCTGTGCCGCCGCGTCGGGCTGCCGTCTTCACCAATCCGAAAGGCTCGACCGCCAGCATGGCGGCGTAGGCCGGGCCCGGGCCGGGCGGGGCATTCGCTAGCGGGTTCGGGGGCGACGTCTTCTCCTCGCTGTCGCTGCCGCTCGGCGACCTCGCCGCCAGCCAGGCCGTCGTGACGGCGTCGGCGATCGGCCGCGCCCCCACGCTCCTTCTGCTCCTGGCGGCGTGGGCAGTGGTCGTCACCGGGGCGCGTCGCCCGGCTGGACGGCGGGCGGGCGACCTGGCCGCCGGCGCCACCGGGCGCTGAGAGCAGGCCGGCGGCGTCCAGCCGCCGGGTGGGGCAAGATGGAGCCCCAGCCCGCCGTTGAGGAACCGATGCACGCGCACGCTGCACGGGGACCGCGCCGACTCCCCGCGTCCCGGCCCGAGGGTGCCCCGCTCACCGAGGCGACCCTGGCCCGGGCGGTGGCGCGCCTCACGGCGCACGACTCGCGGCTGGCCGCCTCGGTGGCCCGCCACGGACGCCCGCCCCTCTGGGAGCGCGAGCCCGGCTTCCCGACCCTGATCCACATCGTCCTCGAGCAGCAGGTCTCGCTCGCCTCGGCGCGGGCCGCCTTCGAGCGCCTGCGGGCCGCCCGCGAGCCGCTGACCCCGGCGTCCTTCCTCGAGCTCGACGATCTGACGCTCCTCGAGATCGGCTTCAGCCGCCAGAAGACCCGCTACGGCCGTGAGCTGGCGCGGGCGGTGCTCGACGAACGACTCGTGCTCGAGGCGCTGCCCACCCTCGACGACGATGCCGTGGACGCGCAGCTCACCCAGGTGCCGGGCATCGGTCCGTGGACGGCGACGATCTACCGCCTGATGGCGCTGGGGCGGCCCGACGCGTGGCCCGTGCACGACATCGCGCTGGCGCAGGCGGTTGCCGACCTCGAGGGCCACCCGCGCCGGCCGGACGCGGCCGAGATGGCGGCGCTCGCCGACGGGTGGCGGCCGTGGCGGGCGGTGGCCGCCCGGATCCTGTGGCACCACTACCTGAGCGAGCGAGCCGCCCGGCGCCCGTCGCCCGTCGCCCGCGAACGGCTCGCGGTGCCGGTCAGCCCGGCACAGCGGGCGGCCCCGGGGCGCGCCACCCAGGGCCTCTGACCCCCGCGCTCGGGGTGGCATCGGAACCGCCCGAGCGCCCCCGTGCCCCGCTCGACCCGCCGCGGTGCCGATCCGCGCGAATCCGTATCCTGTCGACGCGATGTCCCTGTATCGGCTCGAGCACCCGCTGCCCGCGCTTGACCACCCGGCGGTCGTTGCCGCCTTCGACGGCTGGGTCGATGCCGGCGCGGCGGCGTCCGCGGCCCTGGCGCTCGTTGGCGAGGGCGCAACCACCATCGCCACGTTCGATGCGGACGCACTGTACGACTACCGGGCGCGCCGGCCCGCCCTCGACATCCGCGACGGCCGCCCCGCGACCCTCGAGTGGCCCGAGCTGCGCCTGCGCCACGCTCGCCGCGGCAGCCGCGACCTGCTGGTCCTCGGCGGCCCCGAGCCCGACTTCCGCTGGCACGCCCTGTCGGCGGACCTGTTCGAGCTGCTCGGACGCCTCGGCGCGCGCGAGTGGATCAGCCTGGGGGCGATCCCCGCGGCCGTCCCGCACGCGCGTCCCGTCCCGATCCTGGGCACCGAATCGGCGCCGGGCCTGCTCAGGGGCGAGGTCACGGCCGGCCCGACCGGCCTCCTGCGAGTGCCCGCCGCAGCCCTGTCCGTGCTGGAGATGGCCGCGGTCGAGGCCGGCCTGCCGGCGGTCGGCTACTTCGCCCAGATCCCCCACTACGTCACGGGCGGCTATGCGCCGGCGTCAGTGGCCCTGCTCCGGGCGCTCGAGCAGCACCTCGAGGTGGAGCTGCCCAGGGGCGACCTCGTTGAGGAGGCCGGTCGGCTGCGCGCCCGCCTGGACGCCGCGGTCGCTGCCGACGAGGCCACCCGCTCATACGTCGAGCGCCTGGAGGCGATGGTGGACGAGGAGCGGCAGCCGGCCGGCAGCGACCTGATCAGCGAGATCGAGCGGTTCCTCCGGGAGGGCCGCGCCGGAGACGAGCCGGGCTCACGGGGCTGAACTGGCTCAGTACCGCTCGCGGCGGACGACGACGCTCTGGCCGCGGATGGTCGCCCCGCGGAGCGCCCCGATGACGCGGTCGGCCGCCACCTCGGGGACCTCGACCAGCGAGAACCCGTCGGCGATCTGGATCGCGCCGATGTCGCGGCCGTTCAGTCCCGCCTCGTTGGTGATCGCCCCGACCAGATCGCCCGGCCGGACGCCGCCCGCCCGCCCGAGCCCCACGAACAGGCGCGTCACGCCGCTGCCGCGGGCGCCGCGGGCGGGGCCCCGGTGGACGGGCCGCCCGTCGGCGGTCTGCCACCCCGACAGATGGACGGTCCGCACGTCGGGCAGCCTCGCCGGCCGGCCGACGGGCGGGCGCGGACGGAACGAGCGGCTGTCGATGCCGTCGGAGTGGACCGGCGGCCTGCGGCCGGCGCCACGCGCGGCGCTCCCGCGCGGCGGGAACGACGGCAGCGTGGCCGGGGCGAGCTCGGTCGCGTCCTCCGCGCCGCGGGCCTCCTGGTCGGCCTGCGCCACCGCCGCGAGGGCGATGTCGACCAAGTCGAACTCGTCGGCCAGGGGTTCGACGACCGCGCGGTAGCGGTCATGCCCGCCCGCCAGCAGCGCCTCCCGCAGCGCGGCCCGAAGCAAGTCCAGGCGCTTCTCGCGCAGGTCCGCCACCGTGGGCAGGCCCGCGATCTCCAGCGGCGCGCCCACGGCGGCCTCGATGTCGCGCAGCAGGCGGTGCTCGCGCGGCTCCACCAGCGTGATCGCCACGCCCTCGCGCCCGGCGCGGCCGGTCCGCCCGATCCGGTGGACGTAGGTGTCGGGCGAGGACGGGACGTCGAAGTTGACGACGTGGGTCACGTGTTCGATGTCGAGGCCGCGTGCGGCGACGTCCGTCGCCACCAGCACGTCGAGGGCGCCGTCGCGGAAGCGGCCCATGATCCGGTCGCGCTGCTCCTGCGCCAGGCCGCCGTGGAGGGCCGCCGCGTCGCGGCCGCGTCCCGAGAGGGCCTCGGCGAGGTCGTCCACCTCGCCGCGCGTCCGCGCGAACACCAGGGTCGCCGCGCCGTCCTCGAGGTCGAGGATCCGCCTGAGGGCCGCCAGCTTGTCCGCCCGGCGGACCACGTACGCCACCTGGCGGACGCGGGCGGGTTCGCCGGCCCAAGCCTCCTCGCGCTGGACGCGGATCCGGACCGGGTCGTGCAGGTGGCGCTCGGCCAGCGCCGTGATCGCCTCGCCGATCGTGGCCGAGAAGAGCGCGGTCTGTCGCTGCCGGGGCAGGGCGCCGAGGATCCGGTCGAGGTCGTCGGCGAAGCCCATGTCGAGCATCTCGTCCGCCTCGTCGAGGACCACGGTCGACACCTCGTCGAACCGCAGCGTGCCCCGGTCGAGGTGATCGACGGCGCGACCCGGCGTCGCCACCACGACGTCGACGCCCCGGGCGAGGCGAGACAGCTGGGCGGTGATGGGCTGGCCGCCGTAGACGGGCACCACGCGGGCTCCCAATTCGCGGCCGTAGCGGTGGATCGCCTCGGCGACCTGCATCGCGAGTTCGCGCGTGGGCGCGAGGACGAGCGCCGCGGGCCGGCTGCCGCGCCCGTCGCGGGGAACGCCGCGGCCGTCGGCGCGCTCTCCCGCAGCGCGGGAGGCGTCGAGCCGCACCGCGAGCGCCTGCAGGATGGGCAGCGCGAACGCGGCGGTCTTGCCGGTCCCGGTGGGCGCCTCCGCGAGCAGGTCACGCCCGGCGAGCAGCGGCGGGATCGACGCCTCCTGGACCGGGGTGGGCTCCTCGTAGCCCAGGCCCGCGAGCGTCCGGAGTAGGCGGGTGTCGAGGCCCAGCGCGGCGAAGGTGCCGCCCGGCGCGTCGGCAGGAACGGGCGCGACGGCACCTGCGTCGGACATGGCGTTGGGGGCAAGCGGGTCGGTCACGGACAGAGCGTATCCCCGATGGGGACAGGGCTCCCGCGCCGTGCCGCTCCCGTGGCCGACGGGCTTGTGTGCCCGGGCGGCGAGGCCGAAGGCCACTGTGCCGCGGCCGCCGCCCTCGGCATCCTCTGGATGGTCGGTCCTCCGCGCACGAGGTCGCGTCAATGCCGCGCACCAGCCGCCCCCTCGCAGCAGGGGGGCTGCTCGTCGCCTTCGGCGTCCCGCTGTTGGAGTTCGGCTGGGGAGCGCTGATCAACGCTCACGTCCTCGCCATGCCGTCGACGGAGGTCGTGATGGCGATCACGCCCTGGGCGTACTTGGCCGCGCTCCTGGTGCCGGTGGGGTTCATGGTCGTCGCGGCCGCCATGCGGGGGGCCAGCCTCGCCGCCCGGATCCTCGTGGTCCTGACCGGCGTGCCGGTCGCCCTGGGCGCCTGGGTCGCCGCGCTGTTCTTCTTCAGCTTCGCCGTCGGCGAGCCGTTCTGACCCACAACCGCATGGCTCTGCCGCTCCGACGCGCTACGTGGTGAGGACCGTCTCGCCGCCCATGAGGTGGCGATCCACCCCTTCGGCCGCCATCCGCCCCTCGCGGATCGCCCACACCACGAGCGACTGCCCGCGCACGAGGCAACATGCGTTTCGCGCCCGGTGCCCCAACAACGGTGCGCACACTGCGGCCGTGATGGCTGCGCGCGCCCCGTGCTCGCGGTTGGTGCCAACCAGCCACATCTGCAGCCTCGCCGACCACCCGCCGTGGCGCCAACCAACCGGCACCCGGCGAGAGCCTGGCGTCAGGGGGCGACGACGAAGGCAACGAGCGTCGCGCTGCCGCCCTCGGCCTGCGCCACCAACCGGACGCCGACGTCGCCGACTGGCTCGAGCGACGTCGGCGTCGCCGGCTCGCCGGCCGCGGGGCTCGTCCACACGACGCTCGGCTCACCGCCCGGCTGGAGGGCGAGGATCGAGGCCTGCGAACCGGTGGTGGCCGCGACATAGAC
>JAKAMV010000287.1 GCA_021812735.1 Chloroflexota bacterium
GAGCTGAACGTCACGCCGTGCTCGCGCGGGACACGTTTCATGAGCTCGTTGAACAGGCCGAGCTGGGTGCCCGCCATCGCCAGGCCGCCGAGCAGCGCCAGTGCCGCCACCATGGGCAGGTCGTGGAGCAGCGCCATGACGGCCGGGATCAGGGCGGCGGCGAGCATCGAGGGCAGCAGCACGGTCGAGCCGCTCCGCCGACGCGAGACTCGTCGCGCGACCAGGTAGCCGGCCACCCCGCCGACGTTCTGTGCCGCCCCGATGATGCCGATCCACGAGTTCGGGGCCGCGATCTCGTTCACGTAGAGCAGCGGCAGGAGCGGCGTCGCGAGCCCCATGCCTGCAGTGAAGATGAAGGCCCGCAGCTCGAAGTCGAGGAAGGTTGCTCGGCTGCGGATCAGCCGGATGAATCCTTCGAGCCGGGAACGCGGGGCGACCGCCGTCTTGCCATCCGGCCGCACGTGGTCCGGGATCACGATCTGTCGCGAGACCCCGAAGCTGGCCGCGCCAGCGAGGGCGCAGCCGACCATCAGCAGCTCGAAGTTGACGGGGAAGGGCACAAGACCCAGCGCCTGGCCGGCGACGACCACCCCGACGGTAGTCGCGACACCGGCGATCGCCCAGCGCCGCCCCAATAGGTCGAACCGTCCATGGGGCCCGGCAGCGCCGTCCATCACGATCGGGAACGCCACGAGCGCCGCGGTCGACGGAAGCGAGGCAAGCGCCCAGATGGCCAGGACCGCAGGCACCGCGAACGACGCCGGGACCAGCAGCACGACGAGCGCGATCACGACGTAGCTGAGCCAGGCCGCGAGCCGGAGCCGGCTGTACCACGGGACTATGTTCCGACGATGCTGGAGCCAGCGCCCGGAGGGGATCGCGAGCAGGAACGCGGAGAGGGCCGGCAGCGAAGTCAGCAGTCCGACCTCGGTGCCCGAGGCACCGAGCCGCACGAGGAACACTGGCAGGAACGTCCCAGCGACAGTCACCAGGCCTACGAAGATCGAGTCCACCTGCACGAGCGTGTAGTTGCGGGCCTGTGAGGCGAACGGGCTCGGCAGGTGTTCCATCGGGTACCGAGTCTACGAGCAGAGGCGGCACCCGATCAGGTGTGAAAGCCGACAACCTCTCGATCCGGGAGCCGGACGAAGGGATGGGCCTGGAGGGCCGCCATGGCCGACCCGCCGTCGAAGGGCCAAGTCGCACACGGCCGTGGACTACATCGTCCAGCCGGGCCACCGTGATGCCCTGCTCACACCCTCGGCCGATCGATTGACGAGGACGCTCATGACCTGAACGGTCCGCATCCTTGTTGTTGACGACGAGCCGGCCGTGTTCCACGCGCTCGAAGGGACGCTGCGGCCGGCCGGCTTCGAGGTCGTCCGGGCCCCCGGCGCGCGGAGCGCGATCTGACTAGGTCGCCCGAGCTGAGCGACCCGACCTCGTGTGGCAGGTCCTCGCGGCGTCGATCGCCCCGGCCGTCCATGCCGCCGGCAGCTCCAGGGTCGCCTACACCTTCACCCACACCGACGATAGGTTCCGCCTCGCCCTTGTCGTGTCGCCGATCCGGAACCTCGCGTCCTTCTCCAGGCATCCCTCCCGCCTGCGCTCGAGGCGCCGAGCTGGGCCGGTTGGCCGCGGCGTCATGCAACGCGATCGAGGTCTGGCGGCGCGCCCCGACCCCGCAGGCGCCGGCGTCAGTATCCACTCGAGCCAATGCCACCGGCCGAAGATGGAATACTTGCCACCATGAGCGAGCGCCTTCCCCAGACCGTCTCGGTCGACCTGTCGCGTCCCCCCGGCCTCAACCCGGATGACCTGCTGGACCTGCGGCCGCCGCACCCCGAGCCGTCGGCGCTCGGTGGCGAGGCCGTCGCGGGCAGCGGAGCATGAGGGACGTCCGGCGCGGTGCGCAACGGGACGGGAGGCCCGGTGCGATCGAGGTCACGGTCATCGGATCGGCGCCCTCCGCGCCACAGCCCGACAGCCCGGGCTCCGGACTGCTGATCCGCTCGGGCGGGGACTCGCTGCTGCTGGACTGCGGGCCCGGAGTGACGTCCCGCCTCGCGCGCACCCTGGACCCACGGGACCTCTCGGCCGTCGTGATTACGCACCTCCATGCGGACCACTTCCTGGACCTCGTGTCGCTTCGCTACAGCCTTCCCTGGGCTGGCGCGGACGGGCCCCGGATCCCGGTGCACCTGCCGCCCGGGGGCGCCCCGCGACTCGTCGCGCTGGCCGGCGTGATCAGCGAGGCGCCCGACTTCTTCACCCGGGCGCTCGACATCCGCGAGTACGACCCCGAGCGGCCGCTGCGCGTCGGACGCCTCACCGTCTCGTTCATCCCCAGCCGCCACTACATCCCTGGCTGGGGCGTGAGCATCGCCCTCGACGCCGGTCCGCGCCTCGTCCACTCGAGCGACACGGGTCCCAATCCGCAGCTCGCCGACGCGGCGCGCGGCGCAGACCTGCTCGTCGTCGAGGCTACCCTCGGCGACGCAAGCGAGGACGTGGAGGTCCGGGGTCATCTCACGGTCGACGAGGCGATCGCCATCGCCCGCGATGCGGCCGTTCCACGCGTGCTCCTCACGCACCTGCCGACGGACCGGCGTGCGTCGATCCGCGCCGCCCAGGCCGGCATGCGACCGCGCGTGCAGGTCGCCCGGCCCGGGCTGCGCCTGACGCTCGGCGGCTAGGCCCCGCGATGGGCGGCCAGACCGGTGGTGCCCAGATTGCCCGGGAGGCCGGGCCCGGTACGGAGAACAGCTGGCGCGGCCTTTCATCCGCGCCAGCTGCTGCCGCGACTGAAGGCTGGGCGCGCGCCTGCGGACGGCTCCTCGTGGCAGCTTGAGCAAGGTCGCCTCACGAGCGCCCGCCTGCAGCCACCTCGAGGTAGCCGCACGGGCAGACGCTGACGCACTTCCCGCATGACTCGCAGTGGTCGAGCGACATGACGAAGTAGCGGCCCGGCTCTGGCTGCTGGAGTCTCACGAAGCTGCCGACCGTGCAGTACATGGCGCACTGCTGGCAGCCGAAGCACGACCCGCACGAGAGGCAGCGTGCCGCCTCGGCCAGGAACTCCGCCTCGTCCAGCCCGGCGGCGACCTCGGCGGTCGGCGCCGCAAGACGCTCGGTCGGCGCCAGCCGTACGCGCTGGCGACTCGGCTGGGACGGGTAGAAGTCCCTGAGGAGCACCTCGGGTCCGACCGAGGGCGCTGCCGCGCGGTTCGGAGGGAGACCGCGAAGCCGCGCATGGACCGCCTCTGCGGCCAGGCGCCCCTGGACGATTGCCTCGCCTGCGATCCCCTGGACGAGGGCGTCGCCGCCGGCCAGCACATCCGCCTCGACCACGCCCCCGTCGGCCCGGAGCCGCCCGTCCGCGAGGAGCGTCTCAAAGCCCGCGAAGTCCTGCTCCTGCGAGACCGCGGCGATCACCGCATCGACCGGGATCGCGAACTCCGAGCCAGGCACGGGCACCGGCCGCCGTCGGCCCGACGCGTCGGGTGCCCCCAGCTCAATCCGCGTCGCGATCAACTCGCGCAGTGCGCCGTCCTGCCGCCCGATCCTGACGGGCGCCGCTTGGAGCACGAGCGTCACCCCCTCCTCGAGCGCGTCGTCGACCTCCACCGCGATCGCCGGCATCTCCGCTCGCGACCGGCGATAGAGCATCGTCACCTCGGCGCCGCCACGGCGGGCGGTCCGTGCCGCGTCGACAGCCGTGTTGCCTGCGCCGACCACCGCGACGCGCGGGCCCAGATCGACCGCGTCGCCGAGGTTGACGCGCTCGAGGTATCCCGCGCCGGTCCAGACTCCTGGACCGTCCTCGCCCGGGATGCCGAGCGTCCTCCCCTGCTGAGCGCCGATCGCGACGTAGAGCACGTCATGCCGGCGGCGCAGGTCCTCGAACGTGACGTTCACACCGACGCGGACGCCGAGAGCGAGCTCGGCGCCCAGGTCGACGATCCGCCCGATCTCCGCATCGAGGACCGCGGGCGGCAGGCGGAAGTCGGGGATGCCGTAGCGGAGCATCCCGCCCGCCCTCGGCCGCCCCTCGTACACCGTGACCCGGTAGCCGCGCCTCGCGAGCTGGTAGGCGAACGACAGGCCCGACGGCCCCGCGCCGATGACGCCCACGGTCTCGGTCGGCGCCCCGGCCCGCGTCTGGTCGTCAAGGCGCACGAGGGGCAGCCCGGCCCGGATCGCGTAGTCGCCGAGGAACTGCTCCATGGCGTTGATCGCGACCGGCTCGTCGTGGGTGCCGCGGTTGCAGAGCGTCTGACAGGGGTGCGGGCACACCCGGCCGAGCACGGCCGGGAAGGGATTGACGTCGGTGATCGTCTGCCACGCGCGCACGTAGGCCTCCTCGCGCGTCAGGCCCAGCTTGTCGCGCTGCGCGATGAAGCCGATCCAGCGCCGGATGTCGCCGGAGTTCGGGCACTCCAGCTGGCAGGGCGGCGTCTTCTCGACCTGCGCGGGCCGGTAGACCGGCAGCTCGACCCGCGGGGGCTCCGTCGCGCGGAGCGGCGGCGCGTCGGGACCCGCGATCGGCGACGGCGCGTCGCCCCGTGCGGGCACGGTCACTTCCCGGACTCGCCGCCTGAGGCCGCCGCGGCGTCCAGGCTCCTGATCCGGCGCGACATCGTCTCGAGGATGTGGAAGGCGAGGGTCGGGTCCTCCTTCATCCGCCGGAGCAGCGTTCGCTTGTCCACCTTCAACACTCGCGCCTCGCCGACGGCGCGGACGGTGGCCGAGCGGGGCTCACGCTCGAAGATCGACATCTCGCCGAAGAAGTCGCCCTCGACGAGGACTCGGAGGCGCTGCTCCCCATCCGGGCTCGCCTTGACCACCTCGACCTTGCCGGACTGGACGACGTACATGCAGTCGCCGGGCTCGCCCTCGCGCACGATCGGCTGCCCGGGCGTGTACAGGCTGCCGAGCTCGTTCGATCTCACCTCAAACCCCTTTCCCGCTCCCGTTCGACGGGCGCAGGGCCGTCACCATGTTGAGCGCCAGGTTTCCGAGGAAACCCGGGCGCAGCGTGTCGAGGAAGATCTCGCGGTAGGGCGCGCTGCCCGTGAACATGTTCCAGAGCACCGCGCTCATTCGCGGCATGCGTCCGGCCTCTTCCTGCTCGCGGCGTGTCATAGCCAGGATCGCCCGGCGCGAGAACCTCAGGCGCTTGAGAAGAGTCGTGGTCATGAAGATCAGGCGCCCGATCGCGTTGTCGTTGGCGATGGTCTGGCACGAGGGCCAGTAGTCGCGGGCGAATGCCTCCTTCGAGACGCCCTGGAGGACGGCGGTCATCGCCGCCGCCTTGGCGGTCCGGAACGCCGCGCCGATCCCGTCCTTGTACAGGCGCGTGATGCCTGAGTCGCCGATCAGCAGCAGGCGTTCGGCATACGGCTGCTTCATGCCGCCCATGTTGATGAGCGGGCTGCAGGCGCAGGCGGCCAGGCTCGCGTCCGCGGGCAGGACGGGTCGGACGACCGGCGACTCGAGGAAGCGGTGGATGAGCTCTAGGTCGATCTCGTCACCGAGCATGACCATCGTCACGTACTCCCCCTTGGGGATCAGCGCGGCGAACTCGAGTCGGGGGATGTCGAGCAGGAAGACGTGCATCGAATGGCCCAGGGCCCGTTCGATCTCCTCGCGCGTCGACTTCAGCTCCGTGATGTAGGTCCGCGTCGTCCTCGGGCGGTCCGGGGGCGACGGGAAGCCGTCGATGGAGGCGAGGAGGTTGCTGTTGACGCCCGTCGCGACGGTGACCAGGTCGTACCGCGTCTCGGTTCCGTCAGCCTCCCGGACGTGGGGGCGGCCGTCGTGCCAGGCGACGCCGGTCACGAGCTTGCGAACGACGCGCGCCCCCTTCTCGACGGCGAGCTTCTGCAGGTACCCGTCGAAGCTGATCCCGGCGAGCCCGTCGCCCCCGCGCGGCCCGTCGGCGCGGTAGAGGGCGGCGATCCGCGACTCGCGGGCCGGGCTCGCGATCGGGACGCTCCCGACGTCCATGTGGACGACGTACGACTCGATCCCGGACTGGATGACCTCGGGCGGGAGCTTGATGCCCTCGGCGGCGAGGATCTGGACGAGCGATTCCGAGACGATCCCGCCGCAGTGGTTGCACCCGCCCGGACCCGAGCGCGTGAAGGCGCGCGGCTCGTAGAGGTCGACATCGAGGCGGAGATCGACCATCGCGGCGATCTTGAGGAGGAAGTAGGCGAAGAACGAGCCCGCGGGTCCACCACCGACGACCGCGACCCGGTCGCCGTCCTCGAGCATCAAGTCGCTCGACGCGCTGACCGCCGTGGTGAGCGATGCGGCAGCGTCACGGCTGCGCGCCTCGCGGGTCGAGAGCAGCCTCATCTCGTGCGAACGCACCCCACTGTCGCCGCCGACCCGACAGACGAGGTCCCGGCCAAAGCGGCGCTACGCTGCGCGGGCGGGCACTGCCGTTCCGCAGCCGAACGGACCGTCCGCATCCCGAGCCAGGCTCTCGCGATGACGTCGTCGGGGTCGGGCCGGTCTCGCCAGTGGCTCAGCGCGGGAGGCTGGGCGGCCGTTGCGGCCCCTGCGCGTCATCGCTCTTCCGTTCCCCGGTTAACCATCTTGGCGAGAGGTTCGGCGTGGATAGGGCCGGTGGCCCGATCGGAAATGACGTCTGGCTCTATCACCGAGCGACACGGGCGGCGGGAAGGGCCTCCGGGCTCCCTTGCCGAACGTGTCGCGCTGGCCCGCGAGCCCTGCGCGACTTTGAGGCCGTCGGGGAGCGCTGTAGACCTGTCCGGCGCGTCAGGAGCCGTTGAGGCGACGCGCCGCGGATGACTTCCGCATGGCCGCGCGCTCTGCTAGCACGTCGGCCATGCGACGAAAGATTGGCAGGTGGACGGGCAAGAGGAGGTACCAGTACAGGTACCCGGCGAGACCGTCAGGGTCGAAGTAGGCGGTCTGGACGAGACGCGAGCCGGTGGCGAGGGGATCGACCGAGAATTGGAGCCAGGCGCGACCGGGCACCCGCATCTCGGCTCGGAGGCGGAGGAGCCGGGGCCGTTCCAGCGCCTCGACGCGCCAGAAGTCCACCGCGTCGCCGACCCGGAGTCGCTCGGTGTCCCGTCGACCGAGCCGCATCCCAACCCCGCCCACGAGGCGGTCCATGAACCCCCTGATGCGCCACAGAAGGTGGCCCGAAGGCCAACCGACGGGGCCCCCCAGCCGCTCCACTTCGGCGAAGATCTCGTCGGGCGCCGCGTTGACCTCCCGAACGCGACGATCCGTCAGGATCCGCCGGGTGGTCGGAGCGGCACCGACGAATACCGCTGGTTCGCGTCGGCGGGTCTCGTAGGTATCGAACCACGTCGTTTCGACGCGGTTGCCGACCGTCCGTTCCGCCGCCTCATGGATGGCCTCTTCGTATCGCAGCAGATCTATCTCGAACGCGGAGGCGACGCCCGGCTCCCGGACCACGCACCCGTGCTCGAGGCGCTCGATGATCGCCCGGGCAACTCCGCGCGGCAGCGGGGACATGAGACTGACCCACGCGTCGCTCGCGAACGCTGTCGCGACCGGGAGCGGAATCTGGACGCGGTGGAGGCTCCGGGCGCGGGCGTACCGGAGGAGCATCTCAGCGAACGACAGGACCTCCGGCCCGCCGATCTCGGCCACGCCCGTCGTCTTCCGCTCGAGCGCGGCCGTCAGGTAGCCGAGGACGTTGCCGATGGAGATCGGCTGAGCGGGAAGTTCCACCCAGCGCGGCGTCGTCATGATCCGAACATGCTCGGTCAGGTGGCGGATCATTTCGAAAGGCGCGCTACCCGAGCCGATCACGAGCGAGGACCGAAACTCCATTACCGGGACTCCACCCTGGGCAAGGGCCGCGCCACGATCGCCGAAGGCCGCGGTTCCACTCTCGGATGCCGACCCGCGCGGCGCGTCTCCGAGCTCTCCCAGATGGACGATCTGTCGGGCACCAGCGACCCGGGCGGCCGCGCCCAGGGTCTCGGCGGCCCGCGCCTCCTCCGCCCATGCGGCCGACTGGTACCGGACGATCGTCTCGGGCAGGAGGTAGACGACCTCCGGCGGCTCGGCGAAGTCCCTGAGTGCGGCATCGAGCGAGCGATGGTCGCTTGGGTCAGCAGTCAGGACGGTCGAGCCCGGAAAGCGGTGGGCGACCAGGGCAGGCTGGCGGGAGATCAGGGTCAACTCGTGGCCACCGTGGAGAAGCCTAGTCACGAGTCGCCCCCCGACGTAGCCGCCCGCGCCGACCACCAGGATTTGCATCGCGAGAGTATGCGTGAGGCAACCGTCGCCGACAATGCTGTGTGCTCGTCCGGTACCTCCCCGGGGCGGGAGAGGGCCCCGGCGGCCGCTGTGCACGCCACGTGTCCCCAGCCCTCCGCCGATGGGCGGAGGATCGGCCGACCGGGCGTCGGTTGCCAGCGGCAGCCGGCCGCGGACGACCCCGCCGCTCGCCACGCCGCCTCGTCGGCATTCACCGCCGCGACCCCGTTAGCAGTCGACAGATGCCGCACGGAGCGTCACGCAGGACCGCCACAGGGGGCTGCGCAGAAGTCGCGGCGGCGCCAACGGCCAGACGGACATCGCGGGGTATACACCTTGCCGACCCCGAGACGTCCCAGTCCGCGCCCCGGCGCCTGATGACGAGGCTCACGGTCCAGCCCCGGCGTGCCGCGGCACTCGCTGCCTCCCGCACCTTGATCGGCCCGAGGCCGCCGAGGAACCCGATCGGCCGGGGCAACCGGTCGATGACCAGGAAGTCCTGGCGACCTCCTCCTCGCCCAGTTCAACCACGCCGCGCGTTCCCCTCGGCAGGCCTGGCGAGGGCTGGCGATCAAGGGCGAGCTGGCCCCGGCGGAGCGGCAAGGCGCCGACAAGCCGCCTCGCGACGGTCAGCGCGGCCTTTGGCGATCACGGCCAACCCCATGCCTGCCCGGTGATGCGCCATTACCCCAGCCGGTCGATCGGCCCGGCGAAGTACGTCACAAGTCTCTTGCCTTGGGTGCCCAATCGCCTGAATCTGGACTTATCTTGTGAGGGCCGTCCCCGCCACGATGGAGCGAGCGGGCAGCCAAGGAGGGGCGATGTCATCGGTCTTGCGTAAGCTTGTGCTCATCGGCGCGGGCGCGGCGCTCCTGTCCGGACTGACGGCAGGGCCGCTGACAGCCGCCTCGTCGACCAAGAAGACCTACGGCGTCACGGTCACCCCCGCGACCCTGGACTACGGCGCCCCGAGCATCACCTCGGCGTTCAGCGTCACCTACATGAACACGACCCCCGGTGGTATCGCCTCGTTCAACTCGCTGAGCCTGAGCGCGCCGGCCGGATACTCGATCGACGCCACGTCCGTCTCCTTCACCACGACCACGGGGAGCTCGGCCGGGAACCTGACGTCGAGCCCCACGACCGTCACGGTGACGAACCTGTACCCGGTGACGTACGGCCAGTCGGTCACCCTTTCGTTCTCGGCGACCGTCGACACCACGAGCCTCACCTGCTCCACTGCCGTGGGCACCTGGGCGACTCAGGTCTGGACCGGCGCGAACACGAGCGGCACCCTGTTCGCGCTCTCCTCGGCGGTCCCCACCACGACGATCGGCACGGACCTCCAGCCCGGAGCCTCGATCACGGCCAGCGGGGTGACCGTGACGAACGTCGGCACGACATGCGTGCCGGTCACGGTCAGCCGGAACGGCAACACCGTCACGATCCTCAAGCCGACCATCGAGGGGGTCGCGCTCAGCGTCGACATCCTCTGGGACCCTGAGCCCGCGGTCCTGCCGCTGCCGGTGGACCAGGTGGAGGCTTCCGGCAGCGCGACCCCCGGTCCCGTCCAGTGGTGCGGCGGCACGCCGAGCCAGCCCACGGTCCCGGCGGGCCAGGTGTCCTGCCTCGTCTCGGAGTCGTCGCAGATCTACGGCCCCGACGCCAGCGGGAACCAGCAGGTCCGGGTTCACGACGTGGTCTACCTGCTGGGCGACTACAGCATCGTGCGCGGCTAGCCCGCCGGATCCGGCCGTGGCGGG
>JAKAMV010000288.1 GCA_021812735.1 Chloroflexota bacterium
CATCTCGGCGACGCCGGCGGCGTCGGCATCGTTGATCAGGTGGACGGGGCGACCGAGCACGCGCTCCATCGCCGCGTCCGCGTCGAAGTCCACCCAGCCGGCGTCCACGTTGGCTGCCGTCCGCGTGACGCCGCCGGTGATCACGCCCGGGAAGCCCACGCCGACGGCCGTGTCCGGCGCCAGTTGAACCTCCTGGCCGATCCGCCGGACGACCCGCGCGATCGACGCGATGACCGCGGCGGGCGCCGACGGCTGGGGCGTGAGGACGCGATGGCGCTCGCTGATGAGCTCGCCCGTGTCCAGGTCCACGGCCGCCGCCTTGATCCCGCTGCCCCCGACGTCCACGCCGATCGCGACCCGCCGGCCCTCGATGGACTTTGCCGGCCCCTGCACCGGCGCGACGGCGTCCTCCTCCGGATCTGCCTCGGGGTGCTCGGCGACCAGCACCTCGGCTTCCTCGGCTGCCTCCACGGCCTTGGCCTCGTCAGGCTCGACGGTCTCGGCCGGCTTGTCCACCGCGGGCGCCACGCCGACCTCCGGGGCGGGAGTTTCGTGGGGCTGGGTGTCCATGACGCGGCCTCCGTTGCGGCGCCCGGCTGGGCTCGGGACGCGCCCGGACCCGGCGCCTCGTCGTCTAGAAGTAGTTCACCGTGATGCCGCCATCGATGACGAAGTTGGCGCCGTTGGTCCAGCGCGACTCGTCCGAGGCGAGGTAGATGCCGACGCTGACGATCTCCTCGGGCCTGCCGAAGCGGCCCGAGGGGTTGCGGTTGAGGCGGAGGGCCTTGGCCGCCTCGTCCTTGAGCAGCCAGTCCATGAGCAGGGGCGTCTCGATGGGGCCGGGGCTGATGGCGTTGGTGCGGACACCGCGGCCTGCGAACTGGACCGCGAGGCTCCGCGTCAGGGCGAGGACGGCGCCCTTGGACGCCGTGTAGGCGTCCTGCGGGACCGAGCAGCCGAGGATGGCAACGAACGACGCGATGTTGATGATGGACCCGCTGCCCTGCTCGAGCATCGGCGGGATCGCGTACTTGCAGCCCAGGAACACGCCCCGGACGTTGACCGCCATGACCTTGTCCCAGGTCGCCACGTCGGTGTCGACCACCGAGTGGTCTGCCTCGGGCATGATCCCGGCGTTGTTGTAGAGCGCGTCCACGCGGCCGAACGTGGCCACCGCGTGCTGGACCATCCCGCGCGCGTCGTCCTCGCTGGACACGTCGGCGCGCACGAAGGTGGCCTCGCCGCCGGCCGCCCTGACGGCCGCCACCACGGTCTCGCCAGCCGACTCGGACACGTCGGAGACCACCACGCGGGCGCCTTCCCTGGCGAACAGCTCCGCGGCGACCTTGCCCATGCCGCTGCCGCCGCCAGTGATGATGGTGACCTTGCCGTCCAGTCGCATCGATGATCGCTCCGGTGTATTGGGACGTAACGAAATGATTGTCGCAAGCGTAGCCAAATTGCTGGCGGCGCGGGTTGGCGAATCGGGAGACCGGCCGAGCGACCGGTCTGGGCCGTCCGGCCGGCGGGGCGTCAGCCGCGCTCGAGGTATCGCTCGCGGTCCCAGTTGTGCACGACCGCGTCGTACTGCGTCTGCTCCACGCGGGCGGCGTTGAGGTAGTGGTCCACCACGTCGTCGCCGAAGATCTCGCGGGCTGCCTCGGACCGCTCGAGCTCGCCGATGGCCTCCCACAGCGCGCGCGGCATCCGCGGGTGCCCCTCGGCCGCGTACCCGTTGCCTCGGAACTCCGGCTCGAGCGGCAGCCCGTGCTCGATGCCGTACAGCCCCGCGCCGATCATCGCCGCGTAGGTGAGGTATGCGTTCATGTCGCCGCCCGGGAAGCGGTTCTCCACGTGGAGGGCACCCCCGTGGCCCACCAGCCGGAAGCCGGTGGTGCGGTTGTCCCGCCCCCAGACCACGTTGACCGGCGCCCACGAGAGCGCCGCGTACCGCTTGTACGAGTTGACGAACGGCGCGATGAACGGGGCCAGCTCGCGCGAGAGCTTCATCATCCCGGCCATGAACTGCGAGCCCAGGGTGGAGATGCCGTACGGGCCGGCAGGCTCGCCGGACGCGGCGGCGAACAGCGGGCGGTCGTCCTCAGCACCCCAGATGCTCATGTGCAGGTGGCCCGAGGACCCGGTCCAGCGGTGGTCCGGCTTGGCCATGAACGTGATGCCCCAGCCGTTGAGGTAGGCGATCTCCTTGGCCCCGTGCTTGAAGACCACCGTGCGGTCGGCCGACTCGAGCACGTGGTCGTAGCGGATGTTGACCTCGTGCTGGCCCGGCGCCGCCTCGCCCTTGCTGAACTCGATCGGGATGCGCGCCTCGGTCATGAGGTTGCGCAGGAGACGGTGGAGCGGCTCGGCCTTGACCGCCTGGAGCAGGTGGTAGTCCTCGTTGTAGTAGCCGAACGGCTTGGGCACCGGCCAGCCGCGGTCGGCCAGGCTCTCCCAGCTGTCCTTGAGGACGTAGTACTCCAGCTCCGAGCCGGCCTTGACGACGATGCCCATCGAGGCGGCCTTCTCGACCTGGCGCTTGAGGATCGTCCGCGGGGCGACCGGGATCTCGTCGCCCTCGTCGTCGGTGGCGTCCGCGAGCACGAGCGCGGTCTTCTCGAGCCAGGGCAGGACCCGCAGCGTGTCCCAGACCGGGGCGGCGATCCAGTCGCCGTAGCCGGTCTCCCAGTTCATGAGCTTGAACCCGCCGGGCGTGTTCATCTCCATATCGGTGCCCAGCAGGTAGGTGCAGAAGTGGGCGCCGTGGTCGATGACCCCGTTGAGGAACGCCTGCGCCTGGACCCGCTTGCCGACCAGGCGGCCCTGCATATCGGTGATGGCCACGATCAGGGTGTCGATCTCGCCCGAGCGGACCATCCCCTCGAGCTCCTCGAGGCGGGGGTGCTTGCCGTGCGGCTTGTGGGCATGACCGGCGGCGGGACGGGGGCGGTTCTGATTCGGCATCGGGGGCGTTCCTCTCTAGCTCCTGGCTTGCGCTTGCGCGGGAAACGAACGATGCGGGGACTACTTCGCCGTCATCGCGCCGTCGGCCACGATGACGGCCCCGGTGACGAACGAGGCCTCGTCCGACGCCAGGAACAGGGCGACGTTGGCCAACTCGCGGGGCGTGCCCGGCCGGCCGATCGGCTGGAAGGAGTCGATGGTGGCGTAGACCTCCTGGAGGCCTCCGAGCATCTCGGCGTGGGCGTAGTTGATGGGGGTGTCGACCCAGCCCGGGGCGAGGGCGTTGCAGCGGATGCCCTGCTTGGCGTAGTCGAGCGCGATGCCTTTGCTGAGCATGACGATGGCGCCCTTGGACGTGGCGTAGATGGCGAGATACGGCTCGGCGACCAGGCCGTTCACGCTGGTCGTGTTGATCAGCGAGCCGCCGCCTTGGCGGAGCATGTGGGGGATCGCGTAGCGGCAGCCGAAGATGCAGCCCTTCACGTTGACGTTGATCGTCCGGTCGACAACCTCGTCGGGGACCTCGTGGAACACGCCCGGGATGTTGACTCCCGCGTTGTTGAACGCGACGTCGAGTCGGCCCCAGCGCTCGACGGTGCCGTCGGTGTAGGCCTTGACCTGCGCCGCGTCCGAGACGTCGGCCGCGACGGCGAACGCCGCGTCCCCGATCTCCCGGGCCGTGGCCTCCACCGCCTCGCGGTTGATATCCACGCAGGTGACCCGCGCGCCCTCCTCGGCGAAGCGGATGGCGCTCGCCTTGCCGATGCCGGAACCCGCACCGGTGATGATCGCGACCTTGCCGGCCAGCCGATCGCCCATGCCTGCTGTTCCTCCTGCTGCGCCTGGGCCAGAGTTCCCTGCAAGAAAGTTGACACGCCCCTAGGAACCTGCGCTTACTCTGCGGATCGAGGGGCGGTCTCGCGGAGGCCGCGATCGTAGCGCGACTGGCAACGCGCAGAAGGAGGGTTTCACCGAATGGCCGCTCCGCCCGCAGGCGCGCCGTCGACGGGAGTCCGCTCCCGGGACGAGGAACGTCTCCATCAGCTCGGCTACGCGCAGGAGCTGCGGCGTGGCATGAAGACGTTCTCGAATTTCGCGGTCTCGTTCACGATCATCTCGATCCTGTCGGGCTGCCTGACGCTGTTTAAGTTCGGCATGCTGGCCGGCGGGCCGGCGGTCATGACGCTCGGCTGGCTGTTCGTCGGCTTCTTCGTGATCCTGGTGGCGTTCGGCATGGCCGAGGTGGCCTCGAGCTACCCCACCGCGGGCGGGCTCTACTACTGGGCGGCCAAGCTCGCCGACGAGGCGGGTGCGAACGGGGCGCGCTGGAGCTGGTTCACGGGCTGGTTCAACCTGGTGGGCCAGGTGGCGGTCACGGCGGGCATCGACTTCGGCCTCGCGACGTTCCTCCAGGCATTCCTCAACTACCTGTTCGGCTACCCGCTCGATCCCATCTACCTGGTTGGGCTGTACGGCGTGCTGCTCGTCATCCACGCCCTGCTCAACACGTTCGGCATCCGCCTCGTCTCGCTGCTCAACAGCGTGTCCGTCTGGTGGCACCTGGCGGGCGTGGGCGCGATCGTCGTGGTGACGGTGCTGCTCAACCAGCACTCGCGAACCGACGTGGGGACCGTGTTCTCGACCTTCGTCGACCGCACGGGCAGCACCCCGGACGCCGGCTGGCCGGGCCCGATGGTGGGCGGCATCGCGCTCTACGTCATGCTCATCGGCCTGCTGAACGCGCAGTACACCCTGACCGGCTACGACGCCTCGGCCCACATGTCCGAGGAGACGCACGACGCTGAGCGGTCCGCCCCGAAGGGCATCATCTGGTCGGTGATCATCTCGGTGATCTTCGGGTTCATCCTCCTCCTGGCGATGAACATCGGGATCACGCCCGACAAGGTGTTCACGGATAACTCGGCGACGCCGGGCACGGCCCTCATCAACGGCTACGACCACGCGTTCAATGCGCTGGTCCCGCCGGCCCAGATCTGGATCGACGACGTCGGCCAGACTGGCGGGCTGATCATCCTGTTCCTCGTCATCGGCGCGCAGTTCTTCTGCGGGATGGCCTCGGTCACGGCCAACTCCCGGATGATCTACGCCTTCGCCCGAGACGGGGCCATCCCCGGCAGCTCGTTCTGGCACCAGATCAACAAGCGAACCCGGACGCCCACCAACTCGATCTGGCTGGCGGCCGTCGGCGCGTTCATCTTGGGCGTGCCGTACCTGTGGAGCCCGGTCGCCTACTTCGCGATCACCTCGATCGCCGTCATCGGCCTCTACGTCGCGTACATCTCGCCGGTGTTCCTGCGGGTCCGCGCCGGGTCCCGGTTCAAGCCCGGTCCGTGGAGCCTCGGCAGGTGGGGCCGCCCGATCGGGATCGTCGCCACCGTCTGGGTGGTGGTGATCTGCGTCCTGTTCATGCTGCCGCAGTACCTGCCGCAGGTGGACTCCACCGGCTTGGTCTGGGCAGACCTGAACTTCACGCCTGTGGTCTTCCTCGTCGTGCTCGGAGGGGCGGCCCTCTGGTACCAGGTCTCGGCCAAGAACTGGTTCAAGGGGCCCAAGGTCCAGGGCACGTCCGAGGAGTTGGCCGCAATCGAGCGTGAGCTCGAGCTCGCGGACGCCTAGCTAGCTCTTAGCCTTGAACCGCGTGGAGGGCCCGGGGGCGTCGCCTCCGGGCTCTCCGATTGCGGGGTTTCTCGCAGCGCTGGCGCGCGGCGGTGCGTCCCGCGGAGCTGGCCATCCGGAGCGTCGCGAAGCGGCGCTCGGCGAAACGCGGCCGGGCGCGCCGCGCGCCCGCAGGACCGAGTACCGTTGCCCGATCCGAGCCGTCCCACAGCGTTGGAGCCCAGATGCCCCGCCGCCAGACCGTTCTGCTGGCTGCGCCCGCTCTGCTCGCCCTGCTGGCGAGCGCGTGCGAGCCGGCGGCCATCAATCCCGAGGCGTCGTTCGCCGGGGCCAGCATCGCCATCGAGGCCCTGGGCCTGACGTTCACCCCCGACATCGTCACGGCGCCCGCCAACGTGCCGGTCCGCCTCGTCCTTGACAACGCGGACCAGGGGGTGTCGAACGACCTCCACGTGTTCCAGGGCGACTCCGAGCTCGGCCGGGCGCCCGCGGTCATCGGACCGGGCTACACGTCCGTGGTGCTGCCTCCGCTGGCCCCCGGCCGCTACCAGTTCGCGTCCACGACCCAGCCCGACATGATCGGGACGCTCATCGTCGCCCCCGGCGCGCCGGCCGGCCCGAGCGAGCCCGCCTCGGCGCCGCCGGCCGCCTCCGGTGCCCCGGCCGCCTCCGGTGCCCCGGCCGCCTCGGCCGCTCCGGTCGCGTCCTAGGGCGCCGCGCCGCGCCTCAGCCGCCGGCGGCGCCGGCCTCGAGCCCGGGCTCGGTCATCTTGGCCGGGTCGAGCAGGTCGTCGAGCCGGTCGGGCGCGATCCCCTTCTCGAGCGCCAGCTCGCGGATCGTCCGCCCGGTCTTGAAGCCCTCC
Source organism: Chloroflexota bacterium (assembly GCA_021812735.1). Next base: position 6,464 of record JAKAMV010000288.1, read on the forward strand.
TTGGCCATCGCCGCCGCGGCGTCGTAGCCGATCTCCGGCGCCAGCGCGGTGGCGAGCATCAGCCCTTGCTCCACGAGCTTCGGCCCGCGGTCGGTGGCCTTGAGACCCTCGACCAGCCTGATCCGGAAGTTGCGCGCCGAGGCGGCGAGCAGCGCGATCGACTCCAGCATTGCGTACGCGGTCACCGGGAGCATCACGTTGAGCTCCAGGAACGAGCCCGTCTGGCCGAACGCCACGGTGGCGTCGTTGCCCACGACGCGGGCCACGACCATCGTGAGCGACTCCACGATCACCGGGTTCACCTTGCCCGGCATGATCGAGCTGCCCGGCTGCGTCTCCGGCAGGGCCAGCTCGGCGAGCCCGGCGCGGGGGCCCATGCCCATCAGCCGGATGTCCGACGCGATCTTCCACAGGCCCAGGGCGATGGCCCGCAGCCCGCCGTGCGCGGCGATGGCCGCGTCGAGCGTCGCCTGGGCGTGGAAGTGGTTCGGCGCCTCGCGGACGAGCACGCCGGTCATCTCGGACAGGTGGCCGCAGGCGCGCGCCGCGTACTCGGGGTGGGCGTTGATGCCGGTGCCCACCGCGGTGCCGCCGAGCGGGACGACGAGCAGCTCGTCGCGGGCCGCCTGCGCGCGCCGGATGGCCTCCTCCACCTGGCCCGCGTAGCCCGCGAACTCCTGCCCGAGCCGGATGGGCGTGGCGTCCTGGAGGTGGGTGCGGCCGGTCTTGACGATGTCCCAGAACTCGGTGGACTTGGCGGCCAGGGCGTGCTGCAGGTCCACGAGGGCGGGGATGAGCTCCTCCTCGATCGCCACGGCGCCGGACAGCTGGAGCGCCGTCGGGATCGTGTCGTTGGAGGACTGGCACTTGTTGACGTCGTCGTTGGGGTGGACCTTCGCCCCGCCCAGGCGCGCCGAGGCGAGGTGGCTGATCACCTCGTTCATGTTGGTGTTGGTGGAGGTGGCCGAGCCCGTTTGGTAGACGTCGATGGGGAAGTGGTCGTCCCACTTGCCCTCGGCCACCTCGGCGGCGGCCGACTTGATCGCCTCGCCCTTGGCGGCGTCGATCAGCCCCAGGCCGACGTTGGTCTCGGCGGCGGCGATCTTGACCATGGCGAGCGCGCGCAGGAAGCGCCGCGGCATCCGCTGGCCGGAGATCGGGAAGTTGAGGACGGCGCGCTGGGTGGAGGCGCCGTACATCGCGTTGGCGGGCACCTCCATCTCGCCCATGGAATCGCGTTCGATGCGGGTGGCCGGGGTCGGGGCAGTCTCGTCGCTCATGGCGGCGATGGTAGTGCGGGCGCCGGGGTGTCGGGACGGGCCGGATGGATGGGCCGGATGGCGGAACGAGCGACCGGCGCGAGGCGCGTGCGGGACACCGCACCCGTCGCAGGCGGCCGTCCGCGTATCCTTGCTCGCGTGAGCGTGCATCCCGCCGAGTTCCGCGCCGCCATCGGCCAGTTCGCCACCGGCGTGACCGTCGTGACCGCGCTCGACGGCGACAAGCCGGTCGGCATCACGGTGAACGCGTTCGCGTCGATGAGCCTCGAGCCGCCGCTGGTGGCGATCGCGCTCGACCGCCGCCGGTACATCGTGCCCATGGTCGAGGCGACGGGCCGCTACGCGGTCAACGTGCTCGCCGAGGACCAGCAGTGGCTCTCGGACTGCTTCGCGGGCGCGAACGTGACCCCCAGCCGGGCCGCGTTCTGCGGCGCGTCGTGGTTCCCCGGCCAGACGGGGCTGCCGCTCATCGGCGGCACGACGGCGTCGCTCGAGTGCCGGGTGGTCCAGCGGATCGAGCTCGGCGACCACCTGGTGTTCGTCGCGTCGGTGGAGGCGGCCACCGTGGCCGAGCCGGACGCCCCGCCGCTGCTGTACCACCGTCGCCGCTATCTGCGGATCGAGCGCGCGTCCACTGCGCAGGTGGCGGGCAAGCCCGAATCCGCGGGTGACGCGGGCGACTGACAGCCCGGCGCCAGCGCGAGGCGAGGTGTGCCGCAGGTCCGGGCCAACGGGCTCGACATCGGCTACGAGGTGATGGGGGAAGGCCCGCCGCTGCTGCTGCTCCACGGCGCGTCGTCAGGCGGGCGCCTGGACTTCGGCCACCAGCTCGCGCGGTTTCGCAAGGACTTCACCTGCTACCTCCCCGACGCGCGCGGCCACGGCGCCACGCGCTGGGATCCGGCCGACGGGTTCGCCTACGACTGGCTTCTCGACGACACGATCGCCTTCGCCGACGCGCTGCGACTGGGCGCCGTCCACCTGATGGGCTTCTCGATGGGCGGCGGCACCGCGCTCGGGGTGGCCAGCCGCTGGCCAGACCGCGTGCTGACGCTGGTGGTGATCGGCATCACGCCGGAGCCGGAGCCGCGCGCCTCGGTGGCGCGCCGCCTGTTCGACGCGGACCGCATCAAGCGCACGGACCCCGCGTGGGCGGAGGTCCTCGACCGCCGCCACGACCCGGTCCAGGGGGAGGGCGCGTGGGAGCGGCTGCTGCCGGCGATCGGCGCCGCCATCGCGAGCCAGAACCTGCTCGGCCCGGCGGACCTGCGCCGGGTGACCGCCCCAACCCTGGTGGTCGCCGGCGATCGCGACCCGTTCGCACCCGTGGACCACGTCTGGGGCCTGAAGCGCCAGCTGCCCGACGCCCGCCTGCTGATCGTCCCCGACTGCGGCCACGAGGCGACCGCGCGCCGCCCGGCGATCGTGAACGAGGCGCTCGCGGGGTTCTATCGTTCCACTCACGACACGGCGACGGCGCGGGCCGAGCGGTACGCGGCGACCGCCGGGCGCCCGGGCGAGCAGCCGGAGGAGGCATCCCGATGACCGAGGACACGCAGCGCGAGCTCGTCCACGTGGCGTTTCCGGCGGGCGAGCCGCCGCAGCCCGGCGTGGCCCTGGTCACGCTCGACCGGCGCGAGGCGCTCAACGCCCTCTCGTACGACCTGATCGCGGAGCTCGACGCCAAGCTGGCCGCGCTCGACGCCGACCCGGCCTGTCGCGCGATCGTGATCACCGGGGCGGGGTCGCGGGCGTTCGCGGCCGGCGCGGACGTGCGGGAGCTCTCCGTGGCGACGGTCGAGTCGCTGCGCGGGGCGGACCCGTTCTCGGCGGTGGACCGGGTGGCGGCCCTGGCGACGCCGACCATCGCGGCGGTGCGCGGCTTCGCGCTGGGCGGCGGCTGCGAGCTGGCGATGGCCTGCGACATGCTGGTGGCGGGCGACGACGCCACGTTCGGCCAGCCGGAGATCCTCATCGGCGTGATCCCGGGCGCCGGCGGCACCCAGCGCCTGACGCGGGCGATCGGCAAGGCGCGGGCGATGGAGCTGATCCTGACCGGCCGGCGTATTGACGCGGCGGAGGCGGATCGCCTCGGTCTTGTCACCAGGGTGGTGCCGGCCGCGGACACGCTCGCCGCCGCGCTGGAGCTGGCCGCCAGGGTGGCCTCGATGCCACCGCTCGCGGTGCGCGCCGCGAAGGCCGCGGTCGTGGCGACCCAGGACCTGGGCCTGGCCGAGGGGCTGCGCGTCGAGCGCCGCGCGTTCGAGGACCTGTTCGCCACGGCCGACC
>JAKAMV010000289.1 GCA_021812735.1 Chloroflexota bacterium
CCACCAGCAACTTCCTGATCGGCGTCACGGCGGCGGCGTCTGCAGGGATCTACCTCGGCCGCGGCGACGTGGACCCGACGCTCGCGGCGCCCGTCGCGCTGGGCGTCCTCGCCGGGGCCACCCTGGGCGCCCGCGTGCTGCCCCGGCTGTCGAACCGGTCGGTGCGCCTGGTCTTCCTGCCGGTGCTGGTGGCGGTCGGCGTCGAGACGCTCCTCAAGGGCCTGGGGGTGGGGCTGTGAACGCGGACCGCTTCCGCGCCCTGGTGTCGGGCGTGCTGATCGTGGGCGTTGTGACCGCCGCGCTCCTCATCGGGCTCGGCCTCGTGACCGCACTGTTCGTGGGCTGGGGCGGGTCGCTGTCCGGGGTGACGGCGGACGGTGCGGCCGCCACGGCGTTCGCGGACATGGGCACCAACCTCGCGGCGCTGCGCCCGGTGGGCTTCGCGCAGATCGGCCTGGTGGTGCTGCTGGCGACCCCGGTGGCGCGGGTCGGCGCGTCAGTGGTCGCCTTCATCCTCGAGAGCGACCGGCTCTACACGGCGATCACGCTCGCGGTGCTGCTGGTGCTGCTGACGAGCATCTTCGTCCTGCGCTGACGCGCCGAGCGCGAGGCTTACGGCCGCCGGGCGACCACCACGGTGTCGGTCGACACGCGCCCGTCGCCCAGGTCGTCCTCGGCGCGTCGCGCGTGCTCCACCACCAGCCCGGGCAGGTCGGCCACGACCTCCTCGGGCGTGTAGAGCACACCCGGATCCTTGGGCCCGGGCACATCGCGGCCGAGGTTGGCGCGGTCGTGGCCGACCACCAGCAGGCGGCCACCCGGGGCGAGCGATCCCGCCGCCTTGGCGAACACGACGCGCCGCTCGGCGAGCGGCAGGTGGAGGAACATCACCACCACGAGATCCGCCGATGCGGCAGGGGGCGTCCACTCGAGCAGGTCGGCGTGGACCCACTCGACGTCCACGCCCGCCCGGGCCGCCGCCGCACGGGCCCGGTCGAGGGCCACGCCCGAGAAGTCGACGCCCGTCACGGACCAGCCTCGGGAGGCCAGCCAGACGGCGTGCCGACCGTCGCCGGCGGCGAGGTCGAGCGCGCAGCCGGGGGTCAGCGCCGCTGCGAGGTCCACCAGGGCGGCGTCGGGCGCCCGCGACTCGATGGGCTCGCGCGCCGCATGCCGCTCGTCCCACATCTGGCGACGCGTCATCTCGGGCCGGTCCGTCATGCACGATCCTCCTGCCGCTCGAGCGAGGCGAGCCGGTCGCGGATCCGGAGCGCCATGGCGTCCTCCACCACGGAGTCCGGGTCCCGCAGCCCGCCGAGCGTCGCACGCACGCCGACGAGGCTCGCGTACAGCGGCGGGCAGGTGGGGCAGGTCTCGAGGTGCGCCTCCACCGCGACCCTGGTGGCCGCGTCCAGCTCGCCGTCAAGGTACCCCGAGACGTGGCGTCTGGCTTGCCAGCAGCGGAGCGGCTGGGCGCGGCTGGCGAGCCGTCGGGCGTCGTCCTCGGCCAGCGCGCTGACGAGCATCATGCGGCCGCGCCGGAGGCGCTGCTTGGTGGCCGGCAGCCCGGCGCCGGTGGCGGCGGCGATCTCGGTGGCGGTCCAGCCCAGCGCGTCGTGGAGCAGCACGGCCACGCGGTAGACGACCGGCAGGCGGGCCAGGGCGTCCTCCAGCTCGTCGCGGAGCTCCGCGCGCTCGAGGACGCGCTCCGGGGCGACGGACCAGTGGTCGTCGCGCCAGTCCGCCTCGACGGCGTCGATGTCGAGCTCGTCACGGTGCACGCGGGAGCGGTCGATCACGCGGTTGACGAGCGCGCGCCGGAGCCACGCGCCGAGCGCGAACGGGTCACGGAGCTGGTCGCGCCGGCGCCACGCCCCGACGATGGTCTCCTGGGCGCAGTCCTCGGCGAGGTCCGCGTCGCGGACGAGGCGGGCGGCGAGGTGGACGAGGCGCGGCAGCTCCGCGACCAGCGCTGCCGCGAAGGCGTCGCCGGGGGCCGCGGCCTCGTCCATCGACCGGCGGCGGCTCGGCGCGATGCCGGCCGGGTGCTGATGCGGAAGATGGCGTACAGCGGGCAGAACCCGACGGCGCCCGTGATGAGCATCACCGCGGCGAGGACCCAGGCCACGACGGCGAGGGCGCCGCTGGCGACGCCGGCGACCGCGAGGGCAGCGAGCACGACGCCGAGGATGACCCGGACGATCCGGTCGGGGGTGGATTCGTTGAGGGCGAGGCGCATGGGAGGCTTCTCCTTGTCAGGCCCGCGTTCGGGGCCCGCTGCCTCGTTGACGAGATCCGAGGCGAGATGGATACATCGCGCCCTAGAGGCCGGGCAGCCGGCGGAGGCGCCCGAGCTTGGTCAGCTTCGCGTACGACCCCCAGCCCCGCTTCATCCAGTGGCCGACGACCGGCAGGGGGATGACGACGCTGCGCCTCCGGCCCCGGTACACCATGGCGGCGCCGTTGCCGACGTCCATGAGGCACACGATCGAGAGGTGAGCCTGGTAGCCCACCCGCTCCGGCCGGCCCGCCTCTGCGGCGATGATGTTGGCCGCAGCGTTGCGGGCCATGAGCTCGGCGGTGTGGCCCTGCTTGGCCCGCCACTCCGGCCCCTCGAGGGCCGCCGCGTCGCCCGCGGCGTAGACGTTGGTCGTGCCGGCCACGAGTCCGTGGTCGTCGATCTGGACGAAGCCCGCCTCGTTGAGCGGCAGGTCCGACGCCGCGAGCACGGGGTGCCCGGCCACGCCCGGGATGAACAGCACCAGGTCCGCGTCGAGCCGCGAGCCGTCCGCGAAGGCCACCCCCCGCCCGTCGAACCCGGCGATCGGCGTGCCGGTGCGGGACGGGATCCGGTGCTTGTCGAACATCGTGGCCATCAGGGCGAGCGCGCCGCGGCCCATCCGCTCGCCCGGCTCCGCCATCGGCGCGAAGAACGTCAGCGTGAACCGGTCGCGCAGGTGCTTGCGCTCGATCAGGTTGAGGACGTTGAACAGGAGCTCGAAGGCCGGTCCGCCGCGCACGGCGGAGCGGTCCTTGGGGTTGCCGCCGAAGCCCACCGCGATGGAGCCGCTGCCCTTGGCGATCAGCGCGTCGAGCCGGTCGCGGATCTCGACGGCGGTCGCCGGAGCCCCGCAGATCGACAGCGTGTGCTCGACGCCCCGGGGCTGGAGCTTGCTGCCGCCGAGCGCGACGACCAGATAGTCGTACTCGAGCTCGGCGCCGGCGAGGCGGACGCGGTGCTCGGCCGATGCGATCGACTCGACGCGGTCCACGACCAGCCGGAACCCACGCCGCGCGGCGACCTCCCGGAGCGGGACGCGCGCCCGCTCCGGCTCGATGCCCCGGGTGGGGATCCAGATCGAGATCGGGTTGAGGTAGAGGAAGTCGCGCTCCGAGACCAGCGTGACGCTGAACCGGCCGGATTTCTGGAGCTCGACGGCGGCCTCGACGCCCGCGAACCCGCCGCCGAGGACGAGGGCGCGCTTGCGGCCCGCGGCGGTCCCGGACGCGGCCGCCACGTCAGGCGGCCGGGGCGTCGCGCAGGATGGCGAGCAGGTCGGTGCTCTCGATGATCAGGTGGTCCCGGTCGTCCAGCTTGACCTCGGTGCCCGTGTACTTGGGGAACAGGACGCGGTCGCCCACCTCCACCTTGATCACGTCGGTGTCGCCGCCGATCGCGACCACCTCGCCGCGCTGGGGCTTCTCCTTGGCGGTGTCGGGGATGACCAGGCCGGACGCCGTCCGGTTCTCCTGGGCGAGCACGAGGACAAGCACGCGGCTGCCGAGCGGCTGGATGGTCTCAGACACGTTCTGACTCCTTGCGGTGGTTGACTGGAACGGGCGGATCAGTTGGGCCGCAGGCCGAGCATCGCGTCGATGCGCGCCTGGTCGAAGCCGACGATCGGGCGGCCGTCGATCTCGATCACCGGGACGCCCATCTGGCCCGTGCGGCGGACCAGGTCGCGGGCGGCCGCCGGGTCGCGGCTGACGTCCACGTCGCGGAACGGGACGCCCCGGCCGCGCAGATAGGCCTTCGCACGGGTGCACCACGGGCACGTGGGCGTGGAGAAGACGATGACCCGGTGCGGGTGGGAGGGGGCGGGCGGCGTTGGCATCGTTTCGGCTTCCTGACTGTAATTGCGTAGTTGCGCAACTTCGCGCACGATAGCAGGAGATCATCCACTTGCGCAAGCGCGCAAACACGGTTGCCATTCGGCCTGCGTCCCGCCTGCTTGGCGTTGCCGGCGACGCCCGGCGCGCACTGATCCGAGCGACTGGGGATCAGGTTCACCCGGCGCAGGGCCACCGAGATCCACCCCGACGAAGAGCACGTGGTGGCCGAGCCGGCCGCGCAGCGCCGCGCCACCGTCCTCGGGTACCGGCACGGCCGGTGCTGCGAGGCGCCCGCCCGGTCCCGTGAGCGCGGGCGCGGTCTCGGGTACCGGCACGGCCGGTAGGACGGCCCGATCCGGCCGATAGCACCGGTGGGACCGGTACCTGAATGTCATGAAGAAGGGCCCCTGGCGGCAAAGTGGGTTCTCGATGGAACCAAGGCCAACCAAGAGCCCCGCCATGCTGTACACCGGATCGGACCTGCCACGGCAGCGCCGCTGCCGGTGTGCCGCTAGGCGCCGTCGCCCGCGTACCGCTCGACGCCCTCGAGTGGGTGCCCGTCGGGCTTGCGCCCGAGCTGCGCCGCCTGCTCCGCGATGACCGCCTCCATGACCGCCTCGGCCGTCCCATCTCGGGCGACCGGCTCGCTCCAGGCGAACTCCTCGAGGTAGTCGTCGGTCTGGGCAAGGCCCTCGCGCATGGTGATCCGGCTGATCTCCTGCATGAACCAGCGGGGCATCGCCCGCTTGGAGGTGGCGCCGTCGTCGGCCGTCACCTCCACCTGGGTGGGGATGGACCGCCAGGCGAGGACGCGGTAGGTGGGCATCGGGCAATGGACCTCCAGCGGGGTGGCACGAGGACTTCGGGCTCGTAGGCCTGATGATCGCGCAGCAGGCCCGAGCGCGGCATGACGATCTGGGGCACGATGGACGCCGCGCGGACGCGCGGCGGCAGCAGGAGTGGTCCAGTCATGGTCGATGGGGCGCAGGCGCAGGCGGGCGGAAACCTGCTGTCGCTGCGCACGACCAGCGACCAGCACCACGCCCGGATGATCCCTCATGTCGACCGGCTCCTCCAGCTGGCAGAGATGGTCGGCCACGTCGAGTGCTCGTCCCTGCACGCGATGTTCGACGAGGAGTTCCGGTTCGTCACCGGCACGCTCGTGCCGCACATGGAGGTCATCGAGCGCAACCTCTACGGGCGCATCGAGGCCGAGCTCTCGGGCCACCACTCGCTGGCGCCGATGCGCGAGGAGCACCGGACCATCAACCGCCTGGTGGCGGAGCTCGGCCGGTACCGCGCCCACGCCGACGAGTGCACGTGGAGCGCGGTGGAGGGCATGGCGCTCCGGCGCGTGCTGTACCGGCTGCACGCACTGCTCAAGGTCCACCTCGCCGAGGAGGAGCTGTACCTCGAGGTGCTCGAGCGGAACCTCGACGACGCGGAGAAGGATGTGCTCGCCCGCAGCCTCGGCCACGCGATGGCGGAGGGGCTCTAGGGCAGCGGCGACGGGCCCGGGTGGCTGGAGACCCAGGCCAGGTAGGCCGCGTCGAACTCGGCGATCAGGCGATGCCGCTCCTTCATGACCGCCGCCCACTCGTCGAGCGCTCGCGACCCGACCGCCGTGATCGTGTACTCGCGCCTGGCCGGTCCCGTGCCAGTGGTCCACGCCGAGACGACCTGGCCCACCTGCTCCAGATCGCGCAGGGTGCGGTACACCTGCCCGACGTCGAGCGCCGCGTCGGTCATGCCGATCTCGGTGAGCAGGCCCACGATGGCGTAGCCGTGCGTACACCCGTTCGCGAGGGCCATCAGGACGAACGGCTCGAGCCAGCGATGGTGCGCCGCGACGGGCGACCAGCCGCGGTGGGTCGGCGCGCCGGCGCCGTCGCGGGACGTCGCGATCGCCTGGCCGCCCGTGACGAGCTCCGCGGCCGCGGCCGCGTCGGGGCTCGGCGGCGCGGCGGCGGATGCGGCCCTGGCGGGACGCACGGCGGTCGCGACCGTCTTGCGGGTGGCGGCTCGTCTGGGGGCCATCGCCCGGTGTCCCGACGCCAAGCGGCCGACTCAGCCGGCGACGGGATGCTCGAGCGCGGCCGCGATCACCTCGGACAGGTCCGAGCCGCCGCCACGGTCGATGATCCGCAGGTACGCCTCCTCCTCGGCCAGGTGGACCTTGAGGAGGGCGTACAGCCCGAAGATCACGCGCCGCAGCGCCAGGCTTCGGCCGAGTGTGACGCGACCCTCCCGGGTCTCGGCCGACAGCTTCGCGAAGTCGCCCACCAGCTTGCGGATCTCGTCGTGCTCGTTGCGCATGGGGCGCATCGAGTGCCGGTTCTGGAACATCCGCTCCAGCTCCGGGTAGACGCTCCGCTCAGCCGCGTCGATGTGCGGCAGCAGCGTCCCGTTGAGGAACTCGTTGCTCGCCACGACCCGGGCCCGGATGTCGTCCGCGCTCGCGGTCAGCAGCATGTCGGCCAGCTCGGGAAGGCGGTCGACATGGGCAAGGATCCGCTCGTGGTGCTCATGCGCCACCTGCGGCAGGGACTGGGTCATCGCTGGACCTCCTTCGGCTGTGCCGCCAGGCCGACGAAGAACAGGGCCGTCGGCCGGTAGACGGCATGGGCCAGCTTCATGAATGGGGCGAGGAGCACCAGCTCCATCGCGACTGCAACGTGGACGAGGAACAGCCAGTAGCCCCACGACGGGGTGCCCGGCAGGTAGAGCGCCAACTCGATGGTGAAGCCCGTGACCGCGGTGACCCACAGGAGCGTCAGCAGCAGCCAGTCGGCCGTGGTGGAGCCGGTCACCGAGCGGTTCGCCTTGCGGTAGCGGTCGATGATCAGCACCGTTGCGCCGTAGAGCAGCGAGGCGCCGGCCAGCGTGCCGAGCAGGCGAACCGGGTACCAGATCGGCACCAGGGCGCCGGTGGCCTTGACGCCGATCAGGGCGAGCCCGTAGTCGAGGCCGGTGGCCGCCAGCAGTCCGACGAAGCCCCACACCACCATCGCATGGACCAGCCAGCGGCGCCGGTACCAGGGCACGGCCTTCGCCACGTCGTCGGCCGCGCACTCGTCGCGGAAGCGGACCTGGCCGAACGACTCTCGGCCGATGGCGAACCACAGGGCGCGCCCGGTCCGGGCGAGCCCGGGCCGACTGCCGAGGACGCTCCGCAGGGAGACGCCCTCCTTGCGCCCGATGTCGCGGATCATGGTGACCACGCCGGCGAGGCCGGCCAGCGCCACCACGAGCATCACCACGACGCCGGTGTTGTGGACCAGCTCCTCTGGGATGAACGCCCAGATCGAGAAGCCCTCGCCCGGCATCGCCCCGTGGTGGGAGTACATGAACAGCGCGAAGAAGAGGGCGATGGCCACCGCGAGCACCGACGCGAGCACCGGGCGCGTGTACATCGTCTTGGCGAGGCGGGTCTTGTCGTAGGAGGCGATCGCGTAGCGGCGCGTCGCCGCCATGAACTCCGAGGGGTCCGCCTTGGTGGGGCAGGACTCGGAGCACGCACCGCACTGGTAGCACGTCCACAGCTCCTTGGAGGACAGCAGCGCGTCCTTCATGCCCAGCTGGGCGTAGCGGATGATGCGACGAGGGAACGTGCCGTCAGTCTGGCTCATCGGGCAGGTGGCCGAGCAGGTGCCGCACGAGAAGCAGGCGCTGATGTCGGTGGCGCCGAACTTCTGGATCTCGGGGTAGAGGCCCAGGTCAACCGAGACCGGAGCCGCAGCGGGAATGGTGGTTGCGGTCATCTAGGACACCCGCCCGGTGGGCTCGTAGCGGAAGTAGCCGTCGTCCTCGCTGCCCTTGATCTCGGCCAGCCAGCCGTAGCGACGCATGCCCATCACCCAGAACACGGTCTCGTGGGCGGGGGCGCCGATGGCCGCGGCGATCTCGGGGACGGACTTGGGGCCGTCGGCAAGTGCGGCGAGGATGCGCGGCCGCCAGACCGCCTCCTCACGGATGACCTCGCGGACATCCCGATTGGCTGCAGGCATCAGACGGGCACCTCCGCCATGTTGGTGATCATCTCCGTGACCTGGGCGTCGGTGTAGCCCAGCAGGTCGATGGCGTTCTCGGGGCAGTACGGGACGCAGCCGCCGCAGCCCTTGCAGCTGGCCGGGTCGATGCCCGCGAAGTGGCGGTCGCCCCCCTCGGCCATCTTGATCGCGTCGTACGGGCAGGTCGTGAGGCAGTCGCCGCACGCGGTGCACCGGTCCGCGTCGACCACGGCCACCAGCGGGTCGAGCTCGGTGAAGCCCTTCTTGAGGATCGCGGCGCTCTGGGTGACCGCGGCCAGAGCCTGGGTGACCGACTCGGCGGACGTCTTGGGGCCCTGGCAGGCGCCGGCGATCAGCACGCCGTCCACCACGGTCTCCACCGGGCGGAGCTTGGGGTGGATCTCGTTGAAGAACCCGTCCGCTCCCTTGGGCAGCTTGAGCACGTCCACGAGCGCCTGGTTGTCGCGCGGGACCATGCCGGTCACCAGGACCACCAGGTCGACGGGAAGCGCGAGCTCAGTGCGCTCGGTGAGCAGGTCGCGCACCATGACCGTGAGCTTGCCGTTGGCGCCCACGGCGACTGTCGGCGGCTCCTCGTTGTCGAACTTGAGGAACACGGACCCGGCGTCGCGGGCCTCGGTGTACAGCGGCTCGAACTTGCCGTATGTCCGCATGTCGCGGTACAGGTGGAACTGCCGGACCGACGAGTCGAGGCCGGACACCGCGACGGCGGTCTGCACCGTCGCCGCGCAGCAGAACCTCGAGCAGTACTGGTTGGAGCAGCCCGCGGTGCCGCGGCTGCCCACGCAGTAGATGTAGGCGACGCTGCGGACCGGGCGGCCCTTCCAGGCGAGCGGGCCGTGGGCCGCGTCCACCATCTCCTTGAACTGCGGGAGGGTGACCACGCCCTCGGTGCCGAACCCGAGCTCGCCATCCTCGGGCGTGTAGCTGTCGAAACCGGTGGCCACCACGACCGAGCCCACGGCGACGTCGATGGTGCCCGCGCCCTCGGCGCCCACGCGGACGCTCACGTGGTAGTTGCCGAAGCTGCCGGCCTTGCCGACCACCTCGGCCCCGGTGAGGATCGTGATCGCAGGTCGGCGCTTGACCTCGGCGACGAGGCCCTCGACCAGTTGCCGCCCGTCCTTGTCGTGCGGGTACATCGTGCCGAGCTGCTTGACCCAGCCGCCGAGCGAGAGCTCCCGCTCCACGAGCGTGACCCGGAGGCCGACGTCCGCGAGGCCGATCGCCGCCCGGAGGCCGGCGATGCCGCCGCCGATCACGAGCGTGTGGGGGATCGTGTCCACCACCATCGGCTCGAGCGGCACGGTGTTCCGCGTCCGCCCGATGCCGGCCATCACCAGTGCGGTCGCCTTGGCGGTGGCGCCCGCGTGGTCGTCCGTGTGCACCCACGAGCACTGCTCGCGGATGTTGACCTGGGTGTACTCGTAGGGGTTCAGGCCGGCGCGCGACGCGACGCCGCGGAACGTGTACGTGTGGAGCTTGGGCGAGCAGGACGCCACGACCAGGCCGTCAAGGTTGTTGGCCCTGATGTCAGCCTCGATGTCCTGCTGCGAGGCGTCGGAGCAGGCGAACATCGTGGTCCGCGACACGACGACGTCGCCGTCGTGCCGGATGTCCTCGACGACCTTCTCGACGTCGACGTAGTCGCTGATGTTGCCGCCGCAGTGGCAGACGTACACGCCGATGCGGCGCCCGCCCACGGCGTCCTGGGCCGGGGGGGTGGTCAGGGTGTCGTCGCTCATGCCGGCACCATCTCGATCTGCGGCAGGGCGGTCTTGGTCCGCTCGAGGTGCGCCGCCACCTGTGCGGCGGCCGCACCCGCGTGGACGATCGAGTCCGCGATGTCCTTGGCGCCCGAC
>JAKAMV010000290.1 GCA_021812735.1 Chloroflexota bacterium
GTCGCGCGAGTCGAGGTCGCCGTTGTGCACCGAGAGGTACGACCAGTCGAGCAGGGCGACGAAGATGGCCGGCGTCGGCGCCTCGGTGTAGGCCGCGACGCGCGCCTTCGCCTCCTTGAGCAGGGCCGTCGTGCCGTCGGACTGGGCGTCCTTGCCCGCCTTCACGAGGTGGAAGTCGGGCGGCGCCACCAGCAGGTCGGCCGCCTCGGGGGCGGCCATCGCGTCGGCGACCATCTTGTGGGTCTCCGGCCCGAACGGCAGGCGGTGCTGCGGCTTCGCGGTCCGCGTCTTGCGCTCGGTCTCGTGGAGCGTCCACTCGTGGAGCGAGACGACCGCCTTCCAGGGCACCTCGATGACCTGCTCCCCGAGCTCGATCGCCTTGGCCAGGACCACCTCCTCCTCGGCAGTGAGGAGGGCGACCTTGCCGATCTCCTTGAGGTACATCCGGACCGGGTCGTCGATCCCGATCATGTCGGCGTTGAGCGCCTCGAGCTCCTCTGCGGAGGGCTCGTCCACCTCGGCCGACGAGATGCCCGACGGCACGTCCACGCCGGCGGGAACCGGCACGCCATCGACAGCCTCCGCGCTCACAAGCTCGATCGAGAGCTCGGCCGCGCCCGCCTCGACGTCCTCCGCGTCGAGGACGAGGTCCGCGTCGATGTCGACGTCGACGTCCTCCTCCTCGACGAGGTCGTCGTGGTCCGCGTCGGCCTCGGGGTCGGCGTCGGCGTCCACCACCGGGACCGCGCTCTTCGGCCGCGCGGCGGCGAGCCTGGCCTCCGCGAGCTCCCGCCGGCTCCGCGACGGACGGGCGAGCACTGCCTCCACGAGCTGCTTGTCGAGGGGATCGGTCATGGCCGCGAGACCTCCGGTGGTGACGCTGTGGGACGCTTGCGGGCGCTGGAGGGTTTCAGGGGGTTGCGACGTCGGGTCGGCGAGGGCCGGGTCAGCGGGCTGGCACCTCCGCTCGGCCGAGGAGACGGGTGTCGTTGCGCCGCCGGTCGAGCGACCGGCGCTGCTCGTTGAGGAGGCGCCGCTCGAGGACGAGCCGGTCCACAGCAACATGGTCGCCCTCGCGCTCCGCCTCGGCGGTGGCGTCGCGGTTGTAGACGGAGCGCTCGTGCCATTCCGCGTCGTCGAGCTCGAGCACCAGGCGCTCCACCTCGTAGGCGAGCGCGCGGTCCGAGAGGTCGCGCGGGTTGGGGCCCTCGCGCGACACCAGGGCCTGCCCGAGCGCGCGACTCTCCTCGTCGGCCGCGTCGAGCACCTTCGAGAGCGACCAGGGGGGGCGGATGCCGTGGTCGTCCGGCGCTCGCGCGACCAGCACGGCCCGGAACAGCTCCCGGGCCAGCTGGCTGGGCAGGCGGTCCGGGCCCACGCCGTCGAGCACCTGGTCGTGCGTTTCCGGGACCAGCAGGACCAGGCGCAGCAGCTCCTGCTCCGTGCGCGAGACGCCGCGCAGGATCTCGGTGACGGGCAGCGCGTCCGGCGCCCGGGTCACGGCCTCGGCGGTGAAGCGGTCGCGGCCGACGGCGCCGGCCCGGCTCGCGCCGTCCCGCGCGCCCGGGCGGTGCATCGCCTCGAGCAGGGTGCGCTCCTCGACGCCGCTCACCTGGCGCACCCGGGCGAGGTAGGCGTCGCGCATCACCGGGTTGGGCAGGTTGCGGATGATCGGCAGCACGGCGTCCACGAAGCGCGCCTGGCCGCCGGGGGTGCGCAGGTCGTGCGCGCGCGCGTGGACATCGATCAGGTGGTCCACGATCGGCCGGGCGGTGCGGACCTCCTCGCGCCAGCGGTCGGGCTCGTCGCGCACCACCTCGTCGGGGTCCTTGCCCTCGGGCAGCCGGACGACCCGCACGTCGTCGAGCTCGACGCCCGAATCGTCGCGGGCCAGCTGGCGGATCAGCTCCTCGAGCGCCGTGGCGCCGAAGGTGCCCGCCTTCTCGCCCGCCGCGTCGACGTCGTAGGCGAGCGCGATCCGCTTGGCGTATCTCGTGATCAGCGCCACCTGCTGGGGCGTGAGCGCGGTGCCGAGGCTGGCGACCACGTTGTCGAAGCCAGCCTGGTGCGCCATCAGCGCGTCGGTGTAGCCCTCGACGATGACGGCCTGGCCGGTCTTGCGGATGGCCGACTTCGCGCGGTCGATCAGGTAGAGCGTGCGGCTCTTGTCAAACAGCGGGGTCGCCGGGGAGTTGAGGTACTTGGGCCCGTGGTCGCGGCCGTCCTCCCCCACCCCCTCCTTGCCCAGGATCCGCCCGCCCAAGCCCACCGCGTGGCCGTTCTGGTCGCGGATCGGGAAGATCACGCGCTCGCGGAAGCGGTCGTACACGCCGCCGCCGCGCTGGCGCGGGCTGGCGAGACCGCAGTCGAGCAGCTCCTGCGGGCCGACCTGGCGCTTCGACGCCAGCGTCCTCGCGAGCGCGTCCCAGCCGCCGGGCGCCCAGCCCAGCTGCTGCCGTTCGATCACCTCGTCGGTGAAGCCGCGCCCGCGCAGGTACTCGAGCGCGGGGAGGCCCTGCTTGGCGTGCATCAGCACCGCGTGGTAGAAGGCGATCGCCGCCTCCATGACCTCGCGCAGCCGGGCGTTGCGGGCGTCCTCGCGCTTGGTTCGCTCGTCGAGCTCGACCCCCGCGCGGGCGGCCAGCCCGTTGAGCGCCTCGGGGAACGACACCCCGTCGCGCTCCATCACGAACGTGAAGATGTCGCCGTGCTTGCCGCAGCCGAAGCAGTGCCACGTGTCCCGCGAGGGCGTCACGACGAACGACGGGGTCTTCTCGCCGTGGAACGGGCACAGGCCCTTGAGGATGGTCCCGGCCTTCTTCAGCTGGACCGTCTCCCCCACGACGTCCGCGACGGGGAGCCGGCCCTTGATCTCGGCCACGACGCCGACGGCCAATCGCTGCTCCTGCCCCCGGCGTGACCCGGGGGACCGGCGGATACACGTACGGGCTTGTCAAGTCTTGACAAGCCGCGTGGGACGGGAGGGTACCCCCATGTCAAGGGGTTGACAAACCGGGGCGGTCAAGGGGGAGCGAGAGCGTGGGGCAGCGGCCGGTGATGTGACCTCTCACGGAACTGTCACTGAAACTGTCCGTGGGACAAGATCGTGAGAAATACCTGTCTGGATCGCTCAAGTGCCTGACAAGTGGACGAGACGCTCGGGTCGCCGACCCAGACCCTCCCAGTCCCGGTGTCGCGTCTCGGTTGACCGATGAAGATAACACCGTTATCATGATGCCATGGTTGAGAAGCGGGTCATGAGGCGGATAGCCGGCCTGGGGTGGCAGGTGGCACCGGTGGGCGTTCGCCCGATGATCGTCCGGGACGACGGCAGCGTCCTCGACAGCGGACCGCTCGTCGGGACGGCGGAAGCCGCCGCGGTCATCGGCGTGCGGCCCCAGAACTTCGTCCGCGACTGGGCGTCCCGCGCCGACTTCCCTCGGCCCGTCGCGGCGCTCGCGTCGGGCCGAGTGTGGCGCGAGTCAGACGTGCGCGCCTACGCGAGTGCTCGCCGTCGCCCCAAGCCCGACGAGGAGCAACTCGCGGCGATCGCCCGCAAGGTGGCCTGGTGGGATGACCCAACGAGGACGCTGTCGCGCCCCGAGATCTTCGTCGCGCGGGTGATGGGGCGCGGTTCCGCCGACGACATCGCCGCAGTCGAGGCTAAGTTCGGGCGCGGCGTCATGCGCGACGCCCTCCGGCGCGCCCCGGCCAGCCTGCTCGGCGATCGCGCCCGGAACTACTGGGAGATCGTCCTCGGGATGCCCCACGAGCCAGCGCCGCCCGCGCGGGAGCTGCGGCATGAGTAGCGCCTCGCGCCTGGCGCGGTTCGCCGCCCTGCCCGCACTGGATCCCCTGCTTGAGATCCTGTCAGAGCCGCAGGCGTCCCTGTGGCCACGGCTGGGGGACGTCCCCGAGCAGTTCGTGCTCTACGGCGGAACCGCCCTCGCCCTCCGCCTCGGGCACCGGCAGTCGGTCGACTTCGACTTCTTCGCGGCCGCCGGGTTCTCGACCGCTGATCTCATGCGCGAGCTCGAGTGGCTCGGGCGACTCGAGATCCTTGACACTGGCAACAACAGCCTGGTTGTCGTGGAGCCCGGTGGCGTGCAGCTCGCGTTCCACGGAGGACTCCGCCTGCAGACGGTCGCCGAGCAGGCAGTCGCCCCCGACAATGGGCTCGTGGTCGCATCCGTATTCGACCTCGCCGCGACCAAGGCGAAGGCGGTCCTCGACCGCTCCGAGTGGAAGGACTACGTCGACATCGCCACGCTGCTGAGCGCGGGCCATGCCGTCGCGGACGTGATCGGCTACGCCACGGCGGTGTTCGACCGCCTCTTCGCCTTTCCCGCGCCCGTGTTCCTGCGGAACCTGGTCTGGTTCAAGGACGGCACCGCCCCGGACGTGCCCGCGGACGCGCGGTTCGTCCTCGAGCGGGCGGTCATGGGGCTCGACCTGGCCGACATCCCCCTCGTCGAGGCTCTCCGGGACACCATCGACCCTCGGTGACCGGCTCGCGTCGGAGCGCCGCGTTCGCGGCGATCTGCCCCTCGAAGAAGCTGATCGAGCTCCCGGCGAGGATCACGAACAGGGGCAGGTCGTCGTGCTTGACCGTCTCGAGGAAGTCCTGGAGCCGGCTGACGAGCGAGGCGTCCGCGGCCGCGAGGTACTGGACCTCATCGAACGCCGGGATGAGCGGCCGCCCGGCGGCCTTGCGATCCCGGCCGAGACGCTCGAGGTATGCGAAGGCCTGGCCCCAGTTCGCGAGCTGGGCAGCCTCGAGCACGGGATCAGGGGTCCAGGCGAGGATCCTGCGGGTCAGGAGCTCGAGGTGGTCGACGGCGGTGCCGCGCCGCCACGGCCCGCGCCGGTCGCCGCCGCGGCGGCGTCGGCCAGGATGTCGAGGTTCCGAGAGCCTCCTGCTAGCGGCGGAGCGTCAGCTTTGCCAGTTCCGACAGCGTCTGGTCCCCACGGTTGCGGGCCGGACGCGATCACGCCTTGCGGCGGGCCACGGCGCCGGTCAGCCGGGCAGGCGTGCCCAACACAGCCGCAGCGGGGCCGTCGAGGCGGGGTCCTCGGGGCCCACGATGAAGCTCATGAGGTTCCCAGAGACGTCCGGCCGCACGATGTCCCACGGGTACGACTCTGGCCAGCGCCGGACGGTGACCGTCTGCGTCGTCGCGAGGTCGACGATCTCGAGGACCTTGCCGTCGCCCCACCCCGCGGTCGCGTATCGGCTGCCTGCCGACGGATAGTCCACGCCCGGCTGGTCGGCGAGCGCGATCGCCGGGGGCTCGCCGCCGGGCCGCTCGACCATGAGCAGCCCGCCGTTGTAGACGTTCGGCAGGGTCAGCTGGATCCAGGCGAGGCCCGCCCCGCCGAGTACCGGCATCGTCGCCATGCCCGGCGTGTCCAGCCGGGTGGCCGGCCCGCCCAGCGAGCCCGTGTACACCGCGAACAGCGTCTTCCCCGCCACGTGCTCGACGGTCGCGTAGGCGAGGGCGGCGCCGGGTCCGAGCGAGGGGAACCAGTACTCGGTCCGGGTCGGGTCGGACGAGGCGATGGCGCGCGTCCGGCCGGTCGCGACCGAGTAGTCGAGCAGTTGGTAGCGGAGCGCGCCGCCGACGCGGTGGACCGCCGTCCACACCAGGTCGTCGCCGCGCATCGCCGGGAACGGCAGCGGGGACTCGACCGAGGGTTCGCTCGTGTCGACCTCGACCGGCGCCGCGCCGTCGGAGGGGGTGAGCCACAGCCGCCAGCCCCCGGTCCCGTACACCCGGTCGTTCTGCTCCACGAACGCGACCCGCCCGTCCCAGCCGACGATGTTGTCGATGTCCGAGTCGCGGTTCGGGTTCGCGTACACCGTCGCGACCGGGCCGCCTGGCGCGTCGGCGAACACGTCGGGAGCGGTCTCGGGCGCGGCGCCGTTCCCGCCACGCGACCACAGAAGCCGCTGCCCTTCCGACTTGGCGTCGAGCAGTGGGGTCGTGGCCTGAGTGTCGACGCACCCGGTCGGGAACGGCCAGCGGGCGAGGTCGACTAGCGGGTCGGCCGCTGGCGGCGCCGACCCGGACGGCTCACCGGCCGTCGCCCGCAACGTCGACGTCGGGGCCGCTGGCGTTCCTGGCGCAGGGGCCGGGGCACAGCCCACGAGCGCGAGGGCGGCGCAGAGCGCGGCCGCCCTCAGCGCGGTCTGCCGGCGCACTACCAGATGATCCAGTTCGGCGCGTGGTAGGCGTTCCCCTCCTCGATCGTGGCCCAGACGTAGGTGGGGCCCCGCCAGGGTCGCGGCTGCGACGATCGCCGCCAAGCCGATGCGGGCACCCCTGCGAGCGGCCTCCCCGGCCATCCCCCGCATCCTCGCGGCCCGCCCCGTGCAGAGCTGCCGCGGGCCGGCCGCGGGCCGGCCGCATGCCCTGCGAGTGCCCGATGCAAATCAAGACTGCGGCCCATGCGGCTGCCTCCTGTACGCCGGTCCCCCGCCCCGGCAAGGGGACGGTGGCCAGCCGCCATGGCACGACAATCCAGGGCGGGTTCCTCGCGAGTCAAGTGCCACTGGACCGGCTATCCGTCATGCGCGGGAAGCGATCACGCTCGGCCACGCTCACGAACTGCCTGCCTGATCGTGGCCCAGTCCCAGCCGAGAGCGCCTTGCCGTCCACCACGACGGTGGGTGTGCCCCAGATCCCGAGCAAGGCCGCCTTCCCCAGCTCGCCGCCTGAGGCCAGGTCGGCGTCCGACAGGCCGGCAGGCGTCCCGGCCCGTCAGCCGGCCAGTGCCTCGCGGAGGAGGGTGGCCAGGCGGCGCACATCGTGGGCGTCGAACCGCTGATCGCCGTGGACCGAGAGGATCCGGCTCGACAGGTCGGCGTCCGCGGGGCCGGCGCCCCAGTCGCGCGCCGGGTCGAGGGGCCACAGGACGGCCGGCACCGCCGCCCGTGCCGTGAGGGCGCCCTGCACGGCCGCCCGAGCGTCGGCGCCGTCGAACACGAGCGTGAGCGCGAAGGCGACCCCGCCGCCGGGCGCGCCGAGGATCCGCGCGCCCGCCGCCGCGGCGGCGTCGGCCAGGATGTCGAGGTTCCGCCGCCGTCGCTCCCGCCACGCGCGCACGGGCATCTGCGGCAGCAGCGCCCTCGTCACGGGCGAGATGGCGGCGCCGGGCCGTGGCTCGCCGGGCCCTGCCGCAGCGCGGGCGAGGGCGCGGAACCGGAGCCGCTCGTCGGGCGCCGATCGCCAGTCCCGGGCGTGGAGCGCCCTCGCCAGGCGCTCGCGGCCGGGGTCGTCGCCCCTCGGCTCCGGCGGCAGCCCGTATCCATGCGGCGACCACACCGCGCCGCCGTCCGGGATCGGCAGCGTCTTGCGGAGCGAGGCGAACGCGAAGTCCGCGCCGCTCTCCAGCGCCCACGACGACGCCGGGTCGTGCGAGTGGTCCTCCACCACGACGACGCCCCGGCCGCGCGCCCGGGCGATGTCGGGCCGTGCCCTGACCCCGAGCTGATTGACGACGACCACGACATCGCCCGGGCCGGCTGGGATGGCGTCGAGGTCCGGCGGCGCCTCCAGCGCGGCGTCCGGGTACGCGCGGAGCTCCACCCCCTCCCCCGCCGACGCCAGCAGCGCCGCCGGGACCTCCGGGCAGTTGTAGCTCGGCAGCCAGACGCAGCGCCAGCGGTGGCGGTGCGCCCCCCAGCGGACGAGGGCCGCCAGCGAATCGCGCCCGGACGCGAACAGCGACGCACCGGCGAGCCACGGCAGCTCGGTCGTGTCAGGGCGCGCGGTGTTCACCAGGGGAGTCTGCACCAGGGGAGTCTGCATCCGGCCGCCGGGGTCGGCCACCCGGCGCTCCCGGCCCTCGACGGGCAAGGCGATGTGCCAGGCCCGGATCGGCCTATCCTTGGTCGCCCGCCCTCGCCGCCTCGAACCCTGGAGCCCGTCCCCGATGCGCTTCCTCAACGATCTCGTGCCGCCCTACGACCTGACCTACGCCGATGTGTTCATGGTCCCCAGCCTGTCCGAGGTGCCGTCGCGGCTGGAGGTGGACCTGTCCACCCCCGACGGCCTCGGCACCACGATCCCGGTGGTCGTGGCCAACATGACCGCGGTCGCGGGACGGCGCATGGCCGAGACGGTGGCGCGCCGTGGCGGCCTCACGGTCCTGCCGCAGGACATCCCGCTCGAGGTGATCCGCGACAACCTCCGCTACCAGAAGAGCCGCCACCCGGTGTTCGAGACCGCGATCACCCTCGGGCCGACCGAGACCGTCGGCCTCGCACTCAACCTGATCCACAAGCGGGCGCACGGGGTCCTGGTGGTGGTGGACGACGAGCGGCGGCCGATCGGCATCTTCGCCGAGCGCGACGCCGCCGGGTTCGACCGCTTCACGCAGCTCCAGAACGTCATGACCCGGGACCTCGTCCTCGTGGATGCGGGCGCCGGGCTGGAGCGGATCTTCGAGCTCCTCAACGAGCGCCGGATCCACGCGGCCCCCGTGGTCGACGGCGAGGGGCGCCTCGTGGGCGTGGTAACCCGGCGCGGCGCGCTGCGGTCCACGATCTACCGTCCGGCGGTCAACGCGCGCGGCGAGCTCATGAGCGCGGTGGCCGTGGGGATCAGCGGCGATTCGGCGGGGCGCGCGAGGGCGATCGCGGAGATGGGCTGCGACGTGGTCGTGGTGGACACGGCGCACGGGCACCAGGCGAAGATGCTGCGCGCGATCGAGGCCGTCCGGGGAGCGGTGGGCTCGCTGCCGATCGTGGCCGGGAATGTCGCGACCGCGGCCGGGACGCGCGATCTGATCGCCGCCGGGGCCGACATCGTGAAGGTGGGCATCGGGCCGGGCGCGATGTGCACGACGCGGATGATGACCGGCGTCGGGCGGCCGCAGTTCACCGCCGTCATGGAGTGCGCGGCTGAGGCCGCGAAGCACGGCAAGCACGTGTGGGCCGACGGGGGTGTCCGCTACCCGCGCGACGTGGCGCTCGGGCTCGCGGCGGGGGCGTCCTCGGTGATGTTCGGCTCATGGCTGGCCGGCACGTACGAGAGCGCGGCCGACACGCTGCGCGACCCCGACGGACGCCTGTACAAGGAAAGCTTCGGGATGGCGTCGAACCGGGCCGTGCGCAACCGGACCCGTCAGGAGACGCCGTTCGAGCGGGCCCGCAAGGAGCTGTTCGAGGAAGGCATCAGCACGTCGAGGATGTACCTCGACGCGGACCGCCCGGGCGTCGAGGACATCCTCGACCAGGTGGTCGCGGGGGTGCGCTCGTCGTGCACGTACGCCGGGGCGGGCACGATCCCCGAGTTCCAGGAGCGGGCGCTGGTGGGGATCCAGAGCGCCGCGGGCTACGAGGAGGGCCGGCCCCAGCCGACGTCCTGGTAGCACGGGGCGCGCTCGCGGGCGCTCGGGCGCTGCGCTCGGCAGGCTGCTCAGAACAGGTCGCGCTTGAGCGACGCGACCGCGGCCTCCGCCTCGTCGAACGTGGACGCCGCCGTCAGCTGGCCCGCCTGGCCGCGCGTCAGCCGACCGCCGGCCAACGCCAGCGCCACCGCCTCGCGGAACTCGCTCGCGTCGTCGGTCGCGGCGGCGTCCCAGTCCGCCGCCTGCGTTTCGAGCAGGTCGGGGAACCCGCGCCAGTCGTCCTCGGACACCCCGGCGGGCGGCCGCGCTCCCTGCCGCCGCAGCTCGGCCGCCCGGTCGCGGCTCGACGCCGACCGCACGCGGTGGGCGCGCCAGGCGTTGACGATCCGGCCGAGGGCGAGCGCAGCCTCTGCGGGGTTGTCCCAGTCGATATCGGTCATCGGAATCCCCGTGCGGGTCGGAACGGATGACGCCATCGTAGCGGCGGCGGCCCGAGCCGCGGGTCAGGCGCTCCTCGCCGCGCGCGCCTCGCCCGGGCGCGGCAGGGGCATCGGCAGCGGCTCCGCGGTCCCGTCGCGCCCGAACCGCTGGCCCAGGTGCCGCTCGGCCCAGCGGCGGAGCTGCCGGTAGACGGCGTCCGCGCCCACCAGCT
>JAKAMV010000291.1 GCA_021812735.1 Chloroflexota bacterium
CCAGCGCACGTCCGCCTGGATCGCGTCGATGTACTCCTGCTCCTCCTTCGCCGGGTTCGTGTCGTCGAAGCGCAGGTGGCAGCGACCGCCGAACTCGCGCGCGATCCCGAAGTTGAGGCAGATCGACTTGGCGTGACCGATGTGCAGGTAGCCGTTCGGCTCCGGGGGAAAGCGGGTGACCACCGTGTCGACCCGGCCGGCCTGGACGTCGGCGGCGACGATCTCGCGGATGAAGTCGCCTCGTTCCGGCGGCGTCGATGTCTGCAGCGGATCCACGGGAATGCTCACCGATCGCGGCGGGGCGCGACCGGCGTCCTCACCGTCGTGGCCACACGACCGAGGCTAACACAGGGCCGGTTCGTGCCATCAGCGCGATGCGACGTAGCGCAGGGTCCCCGCGGCGAGCACGACCACGCCACCGGCGTCAAGGGCCGGCCGTCCGGCCACGAGGCCCACGGCGAGAATCACGATGCCGATCACGGCGTACATCCAGACCGGAAGCCGCACCAGCTGCATCGACGTTTCCCTTTCGATCCGAAGGCCCGCCCGGCGCGACGTAACCGGCGACGGCGGGGCGACCTCGCAGGCGATCGCAGCAGCGCTCGGAGTACCGGAGGACGACTGCCCGAGCCACGGCTCGCGCCCGACAGGACCCGTCCGTGCCCGGGAGGTGGCTGGCGAGGAAGGATTCGAACCTTCAATCCCCTGATCCAGAGTCAGGTGCCTTACCGTTAGGCCACTCGCCAACGCAAGCGTGCGGATGATACCGCAGTGCCCGGCCCGGAGCGTGGCCCAGCACGGTTCACACCTGCTCGCGCCGCTCTCTGCCCCTCAGTTCACGAAGTTCACGGACTCGGCCCCGGACCACCCGCGACCATCCCGATACTACCGCCGGCATGCGATGCGGCTCAATCCCGAGCGAGCCGCGGTCGAGCACGAGAGCCGGCCCGGGGATCTCGCCCACGTGCCTGCGCCCCAGCGGCAGGCAGCGGACCAGGCAGGCGTCGGGCTGGCCCGTGATCGGTCCGAGGCGGGCAAGCAGGACGAAGTCGTCGTGGGGCCGCTCGTCGCGGGCGGATATCGGCCCACCCCGACGTCGGACGCAAGGAGTGTCGCGCGCGACGTCGACGCCAACCTGGGCGAGTTCGTGTCTCGCTTCAACCGGCGCTACTACCCGATGGCAGGCTTCGCCGCCCTGCTCGGTCTCTGCGCGGCTGATCCCGGATCAACCGAAGCTCCGGCTGAGCGGGTCGGTTGAGGGCCGCAA
The DNA here is from genome assembly GCA_021812735.1 of Chloroflexota bacterium. The sequence goes on from JAKAMV010000291.1 coordinate 1,268, forward strand.
CGGCCGTCTGGCCGACTGATCGGATGGGCGTGAGGTCCGGTTGGCACGCTGGCCGTCGTCGCAACGGAGTCCGGGGGTCCGCACGGTGTCGTCCGAGGGTTGCCGACGCCGCGAGGGGGCAGGCTCTCGCGGGGCCCCGGAGCAGCCGAGCGGGTGGGAGCGGGCGTCAGGCCCGCAGCGGGATCCCCCGGAGCCTCCCCAGGGCCGCCGCGAACTCGATCGCCCAGGGCCAGCGGGTCGGCAGATGCAGCGTCACGCGGCGGGCCGAGCGGGTGAGCCGCCCAGCCAGGGTGAACAGCCGCCGCCGCAGCGTCCTGGTGGTGACGATGCCGGCGTCAAGGCCGATCCGGGCGGTCCAGCGCGCGAGGTTGTGGGCCATGATCTGCACCGCCAGCCAGGCGGCGTTGGCGGCGAACCGGCCCGAGGGCAGGTGGTTCAGGCCCACGCCGTACTTCAGATCGCGGATGGCGTTCTCGATCTCGGCATGGCGGCGGTGGTCGGCCTCCAAGGTGAGCGTGTCGCCCTCGCGGTCGGTGATGAAGGCATGCACGTCGTAGAGCGTGAGGAGCGCCAGCTGGCTGCCCGATCACCGCGGTCTGCCTGGTCCTGCCGATAGTGGTCAGGCAGGGCATCCAGAGACGCCGGAAAGTCTTCGGGACGGAGTATGTAGATCACATTGTGGTGCCCGGTTTGGGCAAGATACTTGTCTCCTTCGGTCCAGTAGAATGCCACGGTGGCGCGACCCGTCGGCGGCGAGGACTACCCGAGGACGCGGCAGGAGTTCCGCGCCTTCTTCCCCGACGATGACGCGTGCGCGGAGTTCCTGACGCGGCTGCGCTGGCCCGACGGGTTCCGCTGCCCGGCCTGCGGCGGTGCTGGCTGGCGCTCCACCCGTGGTCGCTGGACCTGCCGAGGCTGCGGCAAGCAGACCTCGTTGACGGCAGGGACCATCTTCGAGGGCACCCGCAAGCCGCTGCTCGACTGGTTCGAGGTCGCGTGGCGGATCACGACTGCCAAGAACGGGGTTTCCGCGCTCGCGGTCTCGTCGGAGTGGGGTATGTCGCGGGAAGCGGGCTGGACCTGGCTCCACAAGTTCCGGCGAGCCATGGTGCGACCGGACCGCGACCTGCTGTCGGGCGAGGTGGAGGCCGACGAAACCTTCTTGGGTGGGGCGGAGGACGGCGTGCGGGGCCGCCAGACGGTTCGCAAGGCCATCGTGCTCGTCATGGTGGAGAGGAAGCCGAGCGGCGGTTATGGGCGTGCGCGGCTGGTCCGGGTCAAAGACGCGTCAGCAGGCTCGCTCCACCCAGCGGTGCAGGCCAACGTCGCGTCTGGGGCAACCCTGACCACTGACTTCTGGACGGGCTACCTGGGTCTCGACAAGAAGGGCTACACGCACAAGCGCATCAACATCAAGGGGTCCGGGCAGACCGGCTCCGACCTGCTGCCCGGTGTCCATCTCGTCGCGTCTCACCTTGATCGGGTGTGGCTCGGGACGCACCACGGCGCGCTGCGCTGGCGACACCTCGACGCCTACCTCGACGAGTTCGTGTTCCGGTTCAACCGGCGCACGAGCAAGGCGCGCGGGTTGCTGTTCTACCGGCTCTTGGAACGCGCGGTTTCTACCGCCCCGCAGCCCTTCTCGGCGATCAGGGGCGGGAGGCCCTGATCGGCGGCCAATCAGCCAGCGACGGCGGCCGTCCGCGTGCGCGACCGATGGGCACGGAAACCACGAACCGCGGGGCGGTCCTCATCCGCCTTGACCCGGCGCCGTGTGGCCCAGTCGGGGACGGCGAGCCAGTAGCCGGCGTGGGCGTCGTAGAACAGACGCCCTTCGACCGCATCGGCAAGGTCAACGAGCAGCACGGTGTCCGCCTGCTCGGCGATCTCGGAGAACGGCGTGTCCCGGTGTGCCGTGAGCCGCGACAGGATCAGGAACTTGTGGGCATCGGTCTTGTTGAAGTCGGCGAGGATCTGGATCATGACTGCCTCGGGTTTCGTGTCGCCGGACCAAGGATGGCGTCGAACGCGGCCGGGGTCAACCCGAAGAGATCGCAGTGGTAGTCGCCGGGCCCGTGGTGGCTCCACACGAGCCATCCGCCTTTGCCGCGCACGGCGTTGAGGGTTGTGGTTCGGACGAATGCCTGTGGAATGGCTCCGGCGAGGTCGTCCCACGAGACACCCGGGTCTGACTGCACCGACCAGCTCCCGTCTTCATCCTGCACACGGGCGAGCCACTTCTCCTTGCCCTCGCCACCGCGCATCACTATCGTCGCGTCCGGCCAGGTCGCGGGGTTGCGCGGATCGTAGCCTCCGGGATCATCCGGTTCCATCGCATCCCCTCATCCTGTCCAATCGACCCGGCACCATTGTCGTTCACTGGAGCGAAGGAGACAAGTACCTTGGGCAATCTGGAGGTTCACCGCTGGCGCTGTTTGCCTGGGCTTCGCAGCAAACATCCCCCAGAACGCTGCGAGGCCCGATCGCAAGGCCCCGACGACGGCCTGGACGGGCACAACGCCCACCTGTTGAAGGGCACCGCTGATGATGAGTCTGATCCACACTTGCTCGGGCGTAAGCGTGAGCGCCTTCGGGCTGAACCCCGCCGCCGTTTCATGTACGGATACGCCTGCGGCTTGGAGCGACCGGGTGAGTTCGGCTTGCGCCTCAGGCGGGATGCCGGAAGAGAAGTCGACCTCTGCGCTGATCTGCAGACTGGCCGTGTTCTCGTCCATGACGCCTCCATGGCACACCGTGTATCCCTCCGACGGGGCCTCCCTCGCCCTCTATCGCGGCATGTTCAGGGTTCGCCGCCGAGCTGTGCGAGCCCGATCGTCGGCAGGTGGATCCACCCCTCGCGCCGGGCCGCGTCCAGGTCCTCCTCGCCTGGCAGGGTCGTGCGGCCGAGTCCGAAGGCTCGCCCCACGAGGCTCGCGATGAGTGCGTCGAGCGGGTGGTCCGCCGCGGCCAGCTCCGCCCGCTCGTGCTCACCCACGTCCAACCCGACGGCGCCGAGCAGCTGGTCCCGGACCCGCTCGCGCACCTGGCGCGCATCGGCGTTCTTGTATCCGTCCGCGTTGATCTCCCAGCAGCGCAGGGCGCCTGCCGGGTACACCTCGATCACCGCATCGGATCCGTCGCGGGCCGCGGCCTGCCCCGAGGAGCCAAGCAGTGTCAGCAGCCGAACGGCACGCTCCGCCGGCCGCGCAATGCGGTCGCTCGACACCGACAGCGGCCATCGCCCTCCCGTCTTGCCCTGGGCCCGGACATCGGTCCGCCGAAACCACAGGTCATGCGGTCGCTGACGTGGCCACGCCGCGCCTGTCTGATACGAGGCGAGTACGTCGACGAATGGTGTCGGCCAGCCGAACGGCGCATCGATCGCGACCACGTCGGCATCCGCTGCCAGCTCGATGATCAGGGCGTCCGATCCTCCCCGCGGGATCAGTCGCTCGACCCAGGGTGCCCCTCGCCCCCACTGCACCAGACAGAGGGCGGTGTTCTCATCGGCCGCGGCCAGATCGACCCCGAGCGTCCGCACGCCCAGCATGCTACCGCCACGGACCGTCCCAAAAGGGGAACCACCCACAGACCCCTGACTCGTACGGCGCCGGCCCGTGCCCGGACCCGATCCAGAAGGAGGTCTCTCTGGCGCGTCTTCCGTCCGCGCCGACGCCTTCGCCCTCGACGCTAGCCCCGTACGAGCGGCAGGAACACTTGGTCGACGATCTCGACGAGCACGGCATCCGGAACCGGGGCGCGCGTCACCAGGAGCTCATGGCGGGCGAGATCCAGCGGCACCACCGAGACCCGGGGCGTGAGGCGCTCCACACGCACGTCGCCGCGCCGGGACGCGGCCTGCAGGATGGCGCCCATCGTTTGGGCCCCAACCTGTCGCGCGTGGAGGTAGGCGATCGCCTCGGGCTCCGCGGAGAGCTCGTCGAGCAGGCCGAACGCGGTGGCCGGACCGATCTCGGCGATGCCCGCCGACACCCGGCGCAGGAGGGTGAGCACGTCTTCGCGCAGGCTGCCCGTGTCGGGGACCTCGCCGGAGAGCATCGGCCGATGCTGGCGCAGCGCGGCCAGCACGAGCTCGGCGCGGTTGCGCCAACGCCGGTAGAGGACCGCCTTGCTGGTGCCGGCCCGATCGGCCACGTCCTCCATGGAGAGGGCGGCATACCCGACCGCCGCGAGCTCTTCCCAGGCGGCGGCCAGGATCGCCTGTTCGAGGACGGTGCCGCGGCGACGGTGACGGACGTCCCGCGCGCGGGCGTCGGGGGAGGCCAGCGTGGTGGCGTTCATGGCAGTTCCTCGGTGTCTGCACACAGGATACCACGGTTCCCTATTGACACAACCCCACGCGTGGCTATTAGATACTCTCGTATCTTCTGCCACCGACGGAGCCGACATGACCATCGCCGCTGCCCCTGGGACCGCGCCCCAGACGAGCACATCCAGGGCCGCCGCCAGCCTGCCCCACCGCTGGTGGGCCCTGGCCCTCATCTCGCTCGCCACGTTGATGGTGGCGATGGACACGGCGATCGTGACCGTGGCCCTGCCCTCGGCGCAGCGGGAGCTCGGGATTTCCGACGCGACCCGCCAGTGGGTGCTCACGGCCTACACGCTGGCCTATGGTGGGCTTCTGCTGCTGGGCGGCCGTCTGGCCGATCGCCTGGGACACCGGCGCACCCTGCTCACCGGGGCGATCGGCTTCGTGGGTGCCTCGGCCCTGAGCGGGGCTGCGCAGAGCGGGCCCATGCTGATCGCGGGCAGGGCCCTGCAGGGGGCCTTCGGGGCGCTGCTGGTGCCCTCGACACGGTCGCTGCTGGTGCTGCTCTTCCAGGAGCCCCGGGCGCGCGCCCGGGCCCTCGGGATCTTCACCGCAGTGCTCATCGGCGGCGCCGTCTTCGGCTTCATCCTGAGCGGGGTCATCACGCAGTACCTCGACTGGCGCTGGACGCTCTACCTGAACGTCCCGGTGGCGATGGTGGTGGCGCTCGGCGTGGTGCGGGTGTTGCCCGACTTCCCCGGCGATCGCAGCGTCAGCGTCGACGTCCCCGGCGTGGTCCTCGGCACGGGCGGCATGGCCGTGCTCGTGTATGGGCTGTCCGACGCCGCCACCGCCGGCTGGGGCTCGCGCGAGGTCATGGGGTTGCTGGCTGCCGCCGCCGCGCTGCTGCTGACGTTCGTCCTGGTCGAGTCGCGCGTGCGCCGCCCGCTGCTGCCGCTGCGGGTCCTCGCCGATCGCAACCGGGCGGGCGCCTTCCTCGCCCTGGGGCTCAACAGCTTCTCGAACTTCGGGATGCTGCTGATCCTGACCTATGAGATGCAGGTCGTCCTGCGCGCCTCGCCGCTCATCACGGGACTTGCCCTGGTGCCCTGGGCGATCGCGAACAGCGTCGGCGCGGCGCTGGTCGGGCCGCGGCTCATGCCGCGCGTGCCCGCCCGTTACCTCCTGACGCCGGGTCTGGTGTTGTGCGGGGCCGGGAACCTGTTGCTGGCGGGGCTGAGCGCCGGCAGCGCGTACTTCCCCCTCATCCTCGCCGCTCAGCTCCTGTTGGGCTTCGGGGCCGGCCTGAACGGCACCCCGGCCCTCGGTGCGGCCCTGAGCGGTGTCGCGCCGGTGGACACGGGGGTGACCTCGGCGATGTCGAGCACGTCCAACCAGATCGGGGCATCCATCGGCACCGCCCTGCTCAGCACGATCGCGGCGAGCGCCACGGCGTCGTACCTGGCGGCGCAGGGCACCCACGGTGCTCCCGCGTCCGCCATCGTGCACGGGTTCACGACGGCCACGGCCTGGGGCGCTGTCGTATTGCTGGCTGGCGCGCTCCTGGTGGGCCTGCTGGTCAATGCGGATCCGCGGCGAGACGCTGCTCCGGCGACCGCGCCGCTGCGGGCATGAGGGCCGTGGTGAGTGACCGGCGCCAGGCACGTCGCGCGGGAGAGAGGTCGTTTGCGTTCGCGCTCGCAGGCGTCATGCCGCAATGAAGTGCACCCAGCCAATGACAGTGCAGCCGTTCGTGGGGCAAACGAGCCACCGCACTGCAGCCAGGTTGTACGTCGGGTCTCCTTCCGACACGCCCATGTCTTCCCAAGCAGTCTCGGCGTCGCACTGACTGCACCTCAGCCTCGTCGGCAGTCCGTAGGTCTCCCTCAGCTTTGGGATGATGCTGAGCACCACTTCTTGCGACAGCCCCCCGGCCACCAAGGCGGGGTTCTGCAGCGCAAACTGCCGGAACGCCCACTCGTTCCACAGGGCCTCGATGTCCCGCTCGTCGGCTTCTCTCACAGGATGTCAGCGATATACAGCCGAGACGCTGCGCTCTTCACCCATGATTGCAACCCCCCCTGATCTCTCCCGATCGAGCCGGGCGGGCTGGGCGTGCCTGCCCGAAACCCCCGTTCTGGGTTACGCGGAACCCGCCTTACCAGGCCGTCTACCGTCCCGATCTCGGGGCCCTGCCCCGGGAGTTGCCCGGGCGGGTCCTCCATCTCGGCCGCCGTGGACGCCTGGTGCGCCGCCATGCCCAGGCCCGGCGCTCGGGCGCGCTCGCCGGCGTGAACCCGATCGCCGGGCGCCCGGCAGCGGCCCTCAAGCGGATCGAGCCCGGGCACTCCGGAAGGCGATCTCAGCACCGGCGCCGGAAACGCGACACAGGGCGGTTCACAGGTGCCAGTGGCGGATCGGCTGGCCGTTGCATGGGCCTGCGCTGAGTGATCCGGATCAATGGCGCGCGTCGAATGCCACGCGCGCACGGGACCCGGCCGGGGCGGTAGGCGGACCCCGCAGTCGGGACAACAAGCACCCCACTCCCCACGGTCCGACTCGCAGAGGTGGGTGCGGCCTCGCCCGTGCTGGCCCGTTGTCTCAGCCATGTGGCGCCATGCTGCGCCATACGAGGACGGCGCTGCCAGAGCCGTCATGACCCGTCGGCCCGTCCTTCGCGCCGAGCTGGCGCAGGCGGGCCGAGCAAGGCGACCCGGCGCCGGAACCCGTAGTGAACCGGCACGATTGGGCGATGGTGTGCAGACCGGTCAGCCTCGCCGGACCGGCCCAACATCCCCGGCGCACGTACGCTCAATGCCAAGGCTCACATCGACCACAGCGCCTCGGTGGGGGAAAGCCGCGCGGCGCGCAGCGCCGGCAGCAGGCCCGCGATGCCACCGATCGCCAGCGCGGCCGCCAGCCCACCTGCCCAGGCGACGGTCGGGATCACCACCGCCCAGCCGCTCGTCGAGGCGAAGATCGCCGTGGCGAGCGTTCCCGAAACGACACCGACGCCGCCGCCCACGAGCGCGAGCAGCATCGCCTCGGCCAGGAACTGGAGACGGATCTGTCCCCGCCGCGCGCCCAACGCCCGCCGGAGGCCGATCTCCGAGCGGCGCTCGAGGACCGAGATGAACATGATGTTCGCCACGCCGATCCCGCCGACCAGCAGCGAGATCGCGCCGAGCCCGAGGAACAGCACGTTCAGCGCGCTCTGCGCCGCGGCACGCGCCGTGAGCGCGGCAGACGGCTGGCTGACGTTCACCTCGTTGGGGGCCTCCGGGTTGGCGGTCGCGCCCAGGAGCGGCTGCACGGCGACGACCGCGTCGGGCTGTGTCCGCACGTAGACGGTCGTGGGGTGGCCGTCGAAACCTAGGTACTGCTCGGCGGCGGGGAACCCGACCAGGACAGCGTTGTCGATCTCGGGCGCGAGGATCGCGGGCTCCAGGATCCCGACGACGTAGAACCACCCGGTGTCCTCGCCCGCGACGACGTCAATGCGCTCGCCCGGGAAGATGCGGTCAACCCCCAGTCGCTGCGCGGCGGCGGCGCCCAGCACGGCCACCGGCTGGGATTCCGTGGCCGCATCGAGGTACCGTCCCTGCGCGACGGTCGTCCCGACCGCGGGGAGAAGACCGGGGCCTGCCGCCAGCACCGAGATGCCGTTCGTGTTCACCCTGGGGATCAGCGGGGTGCGATACACCGCGGCAGCGATGCTGCCCGTTTCCTGGACTTCGGTGACCCCGGCGACCCGGGAGATCATGGCCGGCGCGGTAGTGGGAAGCTCCGCCGCCTGGCCGAAGAATGTAGAGCCGTTCGTCACCGTCAGGAGGTTGGTGCCGAGCCGGTCGATCTCGGCCAGCAGGCCCGCCTGGGAGGACGAGGAGAGTCCCAGTACCGCGACGATCGCCGCCACCCCGATCATGATGCCGAGCGCCGAGAGGCCGGCCCGCAGGCGTCGGGTGCGCAGGCCCACGCTGGCGAGCCGCGCGAGGTCCGCAGCCCGCAACCCGGGCTTCGCCGGCGACGGGCCGCTCGCGCGGCTGGGTACCGTCGACGCCCGGGCCGGCGGATCGTCGGGTGCATCGCCACGCCCTGGAGCGGCATCGACCGGCGCCGCGCTCCCGCCCGTGTCCGACACGACGCGCCCGTCGAGCATCGAGACGCGCCGGGGGAAGCTCGCCGCGATCCCCTGGTCATGCGTGATCAGCACGATCGCCGAGCCGTCGGCGTTGAGCTCATGGAACAGCGCGAGGATCTCCTGCCCGGTGGCGCTGTCGAGGTTCCCCGTGGGCTCGTCGGCGAAGAGCACCGCCGGCCGGCCCACGATCGCGCGGGCGATGGCGACGCGCTGCCGCTGGCCGCCCGACAGCTTGCCGGGGCGGGCCGAGAGCCGGTCGCGCAGCCCGACCCGCTCGAGCGCCGCGACCGCCTGCGCCTTCCGCTCGGCGGCCGGC
>JAKAMV010000292.1 GCA_021812735.1 Chloroflexota bacterium
GAAGTGAGAAGCTGGCCCCCCCCGCTCGTCCCAACGGTCGTGCCGGCCGGGATCGTGACCGGGTCGATCGTGTCGTTGCTCGTGAAGACGACCGTGCCCGTGGCTGGCGTCAGGTTCACCTTCTGGCCGGTCGCCGGGAACGTGCCCTGCACGCTTAGGGGCACGGAGACCTGCTGCGCCGGGATCACCAGGTTCGCCGCATCGATGGTGCTCGCGTTCGGATCGGCGGTCACCTGGAGCGAGATCGGCCCCTCCGTCACCCCGACGGGCGTCACCACGATCTGCGCGCTCGGCACCACGAGGTACGCGCCCGCACCTCCCGCGGCGAGCAGCACGACCACCAGCGCCACGACCGCCACGCGCCAGGGCCGGCGCCCGGACGGCGCCTCGCGGACGCGCCCGGCCACCGGCAGCGCGCCCGCCGAACGGGGCCCGGTCTGCCCCGCCGCGGCAGCCCCGATCGTCGGCGGTTCCGGCCGATCCACCGCCGCGCCATCCCGTCCCGGCTCGGCACGCGGTGCGGAGCCGCTGGCGTCCGGCTTCCGCTGCGCACCGATCTCGCCGGCCTTGGCCGCCGATGCGCTGGCGACGACCTCGCCGGCCACGGACCGGCTCCCCGCCGACCCGCCGCCCGGCGGGCCGGGCCGTTCGCGAGCTTGCCGGGCCTGTTCGTCGGCGAGGGCCTCCTCGTAGGCCATCACGGTCGCATAGGCGGGCACACCGGCGGCGATCGAGATCGCCCGCACGGCGGTCTCAGGCGACACGATCGCCAGGCGGCGCTCGCGGGCCGCGGCCTCGCGCGCCAGGAGCCGGAAATTGATCCGGCTCGTCGCGACGCGGGACCCCGCCGGCAGCACTAGCGCCACGTGCGGCTCGCCGGCCGTCCGCAGTCGGGCCACCGCGGTGGTCACCTCGTCGTCGACGTCCAGGTAGTGGATCGTCATCGGTGCCAGTCTGCCTCAGACCTTCATGGCGCGCAGCACGCGGCGCAGCGCGGCGTCCAGGACGGACTCCTCGGCGGCCATCTCGACCGCCTGGTAGGCAAGGCCCATCGGCGTGACGTCCTGCTGGTCGACGAGGAGACCGGTCTTGTCGCGCACGCCGCGCACCTCGGCCGGCGACGCGACGGTCACCTCGGGGGGGCGCGCGAACGGCAGCCGCCGGGCGAACGCCGGGTCGCGCAGCGCGCCCTGCACCTCCGGTAGGCCCGCGCCCCCGCCGCAGAGGTAGATGCGTCCGGGCAGCAGGTCGCCCGCCGAGAGCTCTTCGAGGACGAGCTCCACGCCGGCCGACCAGACGGCGACATCCTCGGCGACGACCGCCCCCAGCCGTTCCTGATCGGGTACCTCGAGACCTCGCGCGTAGTCGATCTTGAGGGTCTCGGCGCGCTGGAACGGCAACCCGAGTTGGTCGGCCAGGCTCTTGGTGAACGCCCGTCCACCGAGCGCGAACATGCGCGTGCCCTCGATGCCCCCCGCGCGGACGAGCGCCACATCGGTGGTGCCACCCCCCACGTCCACGAAGAGACCGCCGGCCTGCTGCACCTGCTCCCCGCCGAGACAGCGCGCCACCGCGAACGGTTCGGCGACCACGGCGAGCAGCTCGAGATCGAGCTGCGCGGCGACGCTCTGCAGCGCGCCCAGGTGGACGAGCGGCGCGAACGCGTTGAAGATCGCGATCCGCACGTGGCGGCCCTGGAACCCGACCGGGTTCGTGACCGGGTAGCCGTCGATCGCCGCCCCGGTCACCGCCGCGTGCACCAGACGGACGTCCACGTTGGGCAGCCCCGTCTCCCAGGTGACCGCCCGCTCGGCCTCGCGCAGCGCCTCGCGTTGGACCCCGTCGATCAGGCGCTGCAGCTCGGCTTCCGTGATCGGTTGGTCGGGTCGCTTGCGTTCCTGCGAGAGCGTCGTGGTGAAGCCCTTCACCAGCTCGCCGGCGATCCCGACCACGGCCTGGCTGGGCCGGAAGCCGGCCATCTCCTCCGCTTCCTGCAGCGCGACCGCGCAGTTGTCCACCACCGCCGCGATGTCCGCCACCGTCCCCGACTGCATGTGGGCGAGCCCCTGCCGCTGACGGCCGACACCCCGTACGAGCGCGTGGCCCGCATCGTCGATCTCGAAGACCAGCGCCTTGGCGAACTCGGTGCCGACGTCGAGGGCGGTACAGGCGGCCGGAGCCGCCTCCCCGTCGCGCCCCAGCAGCCGACGCCAGAACGACATGCCGTTCAGGCACTCCCGTCGAGCGTCGCCGCCACCGACGCCCGCACGCGCTGCAGGGCCTCGGCCAACCCTTCACGCCGCGTGCCGCGCCCCTGTGCCATCTCCGGCCGCCCCCCGCCACGGCCCGCGATGGCCGCCACGCCCGCGCGCACCAGCTCCGCCGCGGAGAGGCCGCGCCGGACCAGATCGTCGCTCAGCGTCACGAAGAGGATCGGCTCGGCGGCGTCCAACGCCACTGCAACCACGCCCGACCCGAGGTGGCCGCGCAGATCGCGCGCCCAACGTTTCATCTCCTCCTGACTCTCGAACGGCGCGGCGTACGTGACGACCGGCACGCCGGCGACACGCTCGGCGCGCTGGGCGACCTCGTAGGGGCGGGCGGGGCCACCGGCCGCCGCCGCGCGGAGCCGCCGTTCCACCTCGCGGACGCGCGCCTGCAGCTCGGCCGCCCGCGCCGGGGCCTGGGAGCGGTCCGCGACGCCGAGGGCCTCCACGACCTGATCGAGGAGCATGAAGCGCTGCGCCACCAGGGCATCAGCTGCCTCGCCCGTGACCGCTTCGATGCGCCGCATCCCCGACCCGATCGAGCGCTCGCCCGTGATGAAGAACCCCCCGATCTGTCCCGTGGCCCGACAGTGCGTGCCGCCGCAGAGCTCACGGCTGTACCCCTGCACGGTCACCATACGTACGATCTCGCCGTACTTCTCGTCGAAGTACGCGTCGGCGCCGGCCGCGATCGCCTCGGCCATCGATAGGTACGCCACGTCCACCGGGCGGTCCTCGCGGATCACCGCGCGCACCTCTTCCTCGATGGCGGTCTTCTCCGCGTCGCTGAGCGGGCGATCGAGCGGGAAGTCGAAGCGCAGGTACTCGGGGGCGACGAGCGAGCCGGCTTGTCGCGCACTTGGCCCCACCACGTTGCGCAGGGCCCGGTGCAGCAGGTGGGTGGCGGTGTGGTTGCGCATGATCCGCGCCCGGCGTGGGCCGTCCACCACGGCATGCAACACATCCCCGACCTGTACGACGCCACCCAGTCGCCCGCGGTGCACGATCAGCCGGCCGACCGGCTTCTGGGTGTCCTCGACCTCGAAGATCGGGTCGTCGCCCGCGTAGAGCGTCCCGCGATCGCCGACCTGGCCGCCGCCTTCGGCGTAGAACGGCGTGCGGTCCAACACGATCTCGGCCTCGCCGCTGCCGGACAACTCTCCGTACTCCGTCCCGCCGCGCACCACCGCGACCACCCGTCCCTCGGCCTCGGTGGTCTCGTAACCCACGAACACCGGTTCGCCAGCCCGCCGCAGGATCGCCTCGTAGAGACTCGCCTGCTGGGCCAACCGGCTCAACTCGCCCCTCGCCCCGGCCCGCGACCGCGCGCGCTGCTCTGCGAGCGCCTCCTCGAAGCCAGGGCGATCGACGGCCACCCCGTACTCCGCGGCGAGCTCGACGGTCAGGTCGATCGGGAAGCCGAAGGTATCGTGCAACCGGAACGCCAGCGCCCCGTCGAGCACCGGCGCGTCCGGACCCAGGGTTTCGGGCCGCCGGCCGATGACGCGTGCCGCCGGGACCGCGACCCCCAGCGCTGCCAGCGCCTCCTCGAGCTGCCCCGTGCCGGCGTCGAGGGTGCGCACAAACTGCGCCTCCTCCCGGCGCAGCACATCCAAGATGGCGGCACGTTGGTCGTGCAGGTAGGGATAGGCGCCGTGCATCACCTCGATCACGACCGCGGCCGTCTCCGCCAGGAAGGGTTCGCGGCGGCCGAGGAGCCGCCCGTGGCGCACGGCGCGCCGGATGATGCGCCGCAGGACGTAGCCGCGCCCCTCGTTGGAGGGGAGCACGCCGTCGGCGATCAGGAACGTCATGGCGCGCGCGTGGTCGGCGATCACCTGGTAGCTGAAGCGCTCGGCCTCGAAGGCGTCCGGATCGTGGCCGAGGAGCTCGCGCATGCGGGTGTGGATGGGGGTGAAGAGGTCCGTGTCGTAGTTCGAGGGCACCTGTTGGACGACGCTGGCCAGCCGCTCCAGGCCCATGCCGGTGTCGACGCTGCGGAACGGCAGCGGCACGCGGCGCCCGTCGGGCTGCTGGTCGAACTCCATGAAGACGAGGTTCCAGATCTCGAGCCAGCGGGGGCAGGTCTCCGAGTGGTCCGGGATGCACCCCGGCCCCTCGCTGAACTCGGCGCCGCGATCGAAATGGATCTCGCTGCAGCGCCCGCAGGGCCCCGTCTCGGCCATCCGCCAGAAGTTCTTCTCGTCGCCCGCGTCGACGTCCCCCCAGCGCGCGATCCGTGCGGGCGGCAGGCCGATCTCGTCGCGCCAGACGGCGTACGCCTCTTCGTCGTCGGAATAGACGGTCGCCGCCAGGCGCTCGGCCGGGATGCCGTACTCCTGGGTGAGCAGTTCCCAGGCCCAGTGGATCGCCTCGCGCTTGAAGTAGTCCCCGAAGCTCCAGTTGCCGAGCATCTCGAAGAAGGTGTGGTGCCGCGGTGTGCGCCCAACCTCCTCGAAGTCATTGTGCTTGCCCGCGACCCGCAGGCAGCGCTGCACGTCGGTCGCGCGGCGGTACGAACGCGTCTCGCGCCCGGTCAGTACGTCTTTGAACTGCACCATGCCCGAGTTCGTGAAGAGCAGCGTCTGGTCGCCCGCGGGGACCAGGCTCGCGCTCGGCACGACGGTGTGGCCGCGCGCCGCGAAGAAGGCAAGGAAGCGTTGGCGGATCTCGTCCGACGTAAGCGGCACGATCCGCGGATCACAGTCCGGCATCGCGCTAACGGTACCGTATCGGCCCGTCGCCGTGGCGACTCCGGTCCTGCGCCCCGGCGACGCGGCTGCTTCCCGGTGGCCGGCTGAGCTCGCCCGCCCAGGCGCACGGCCCCGGCGCCGCTGCCAGGCGGCCGCGGTGCACCGCGGCTCAGGTGTGCCGGGTCGGCCCAAGGGTGCTCACGATCGCGACGACGATCATCCCGGCCCACGCCACGACCGACGAACTGAGCAACCCGAAGTCCCCGATCCGCAGCGGGTCGCCGAGACGCAGGCCGATCGCTTGGCCGGCGTACGCGCCGAGGATCGCCGCCACGAGGAGGAAGGGGAGCCTGCCGCGCGCGTCGCCGCCCAACAGCACGAAGAGGGCGACGTTCAAGGTCCCGACCAGCACGGCGAGGACCATGGCGGGCTCGATCGCAGGCACTGCCGAAGGATAGCGGGCGCGGCGCCCTCGCAGGCCGAGCTCGTGGATCAATCGCGTGCGATGCGGCCTCCGCCGAGGACCTCGTCGCCGTGGTAGAAGACCGCGGCCTGGCCAGGGGCCGGGGCCCAGACCGGCGCATCGGTCTCCACCGCCCAGCGCCCCTCTCCGTCGCCCAGCGGCCGCAGCGTTGCGCCCACCAGCGCCGCGCGGTGTCGCACCCGCAGGTCGGCCCGGAAGGACCCCGCCGGCGCCCCGCCGGCGATGAAGTGCATCCCTACCACCGTGAAGACACGCCGCTGCAGGTCCTCGCGCCGGCCGAGGCGCACCAGGTTGCGCGTCGCGTCGATCGCCGCGACGTAGCGCCGTTCGCCGACCGCCACCCCCAGCCCGGTGCGCTGCCCCACCGTATACGCCGCCGCGCCCCGGTGCTCGCCCACGACCGATCCGTCCACATCCAGCAAGGGCCCCGCCGTCTCGCGCCAGCCAGCCCGTTCGCGGAGCGTCTCGCGGTAGTCGCCCCCCGCCACGAAACAGATCTCTTGGCTCTCCGGCGTCTCCGCGGTGGCGAGCCCGAGCGAGCGGGCGATCGCTCGTACCTCGGGCTTCGAGCGCTCACCGAGCGGAAACCGCGTGCGCGCCAGCTGATCCTGGCGCAGCCCGTATAGGAAGTAGCTCTGGTCCTTGGCCGGGTCGGCGGCGGCGCGCAGCCGCCAGCGCCGACCGGCCGGCCGCGACGCGTCGGGCACCGCGTCCACGCGCGCGTAGTGGCCGGTCGCGACCGCCTCGGCGCCGTAGAGGAGCCGCGCGCGGCCCAGCAGCGCCCCGAACTTCACGTAGGTGTTGCAGTCGACGCACGGGCTCGGCGTAGCGCCGGAGAGATACGCGGCGACGAACGGGTCGATCACCCCGGCGGCGAATTCCCGCTCGAGGTCGAGCACGAAAAAGGGAACGCCGAGCTGCGAGGCCACGCGCCGCGCATCGTCGGCAGCATCCAGCGAGCAGCAGCTCTTGCGGAACTCACTGCGCTGATCGGCCGCCTGGTGGAGCCGCATCCAGACCCCGACCACCTCGTGCCCCTCTTCGTGCAGCAGCGCGGCGGCGACCGAGGAATCGACGCCGCCGGACATGGCGACCACGATCCGCTCGCGCCCCGTGGTCATGCGGACCCCGCCTGCAGTCCCAGGGGGTCGGCCGCCAGCGCCGCGGCCCCTTCGCGGAGTCGTCTGATCGTCGCGGGTACCACCGCACAGGCCGCCTCGATCTCACCCTCGGTCGTGGTTCGCCCGAGCGTGAGTCGGAGGGCCCCGCGCGCCTCCTCGGCTGGATAGCCCATCGCGCTCAGCACGTGCGACGGCTCGGTCGAACCAGTAGCGCACGCCGATCCGCTCGAGCAGGCGATCCCTGCGAGGTCGAGCGCCAGCGTCAGCGACTGCCCGTCGACATCGCGGACTACCACCGAGAGGTTGCCGGGGATGCGGTCCCGTGGATGGCCAGTCAGCTCGACGCCAGGGACCGCCAGCACCGCGTCGCGCAGCCGGTCGCGGAGGGCCCGCACGCGACCCGGCACCGTCCCCCGTTCCTGGCGCGCCAGCCGCAGTGCGGCCGCCAAGCCCACGGCCCCGGCCACGTTCTCGGTCCCCGCTCGACGATGGCGCTCCTGCGGGCCGCCGTGCTGCTGCGCCAGCAGCGTCGTTCCGCGGCGCACGTAGAGCGCGCCGATCCCCTTGGGCCCCTCGAGTTTGTGTCCCGCGATCGAGAGCAGGTCGACATCGAGCGCCGCCACGTCCAGATCCATCCAGGGGGCGGCCTGCACGGCGTCCAGGTGGACCAGCACGTGTCGCTGCGCGCGCGCCCGCCGCACCAACTCGTCGATCGGCTGGATCGTGCCGACCTCGTTGTTGACGGCCTGCAGGCTCACCAGGATCGTCCGGTCGGAGATGGCCGCGGCGAGCTCGTCCGGGTCGACGCGCCCGTAGCGGTCGACCGGCAGGACGGTCACTTCGAACCCGAACTTCTCGAGGTAGCGGGCCGAATGGAGCACCGCCTCGTGCTCCACGGCCGAGGTGACCAGGTGGTGGCCGCGCGTCCTGCCCGCCCACGCGACGCCCTTGATCGCAAGGTTGATCGCCTCGCTGCCGCCACCGGTGAAGACGATCTCCCGCGGGTCCGCGTGCAGGTCGTGCGCCACGGACTCGCGCGCCTCGTCGAGCGCGGCCCGCGCGCGTCGCCCGAAGTCGTGGGCCGAGGACGGGTTCCCGAACGTCTCGGCGAGGACGGGCAGCATCGCCTCGAGGACCTCGCGCCGGAGAGGCGTGGTCGCCGCGTGGTCCAGGTAGATCGCCATGGGTCCGATTGTAGTCGGCACCCCACGCGAAGGGTCGCGGTGCTACCTCGCTGCGGTCTGGCGCTCGGTGACGAGCCGGCGTTCGTGCTCCCGGCCAGCCGCGCGGCGACGATCGTGGAGCGAAAGGGTGCGCTTGCGCAGCCGGATGTGGCGCGGCGTCACCTCGACGAGCTCGTCGGCCGCGATGAACTCGATCGCGGCTTCGAGGGTCAGCTCGCGGGGCGGCGTCAGGCGCAGCGTCTGCTCCTGGGTCGAGGAACGGATGTTGGTGAGGTGCTTCTCGCGGGTCGGGTTCACATCCATGTCGCCTGGTCGAGCGTTCTCGCCGACGATCATCCCCTCGTAGACCTCGACCCCGGGCCCCACGAAGAGCTCGCTGCGCTCCTGCAGGCTGTGCAGGGCATACGTGCTGGTGATCCCCGGCCGGTCGGCCACCAGCACACCGCTTGTGCGGTGCCCGACCTCGCCCGCCCAGGGTCCGTATCCTTCGCCGATCTGATGCAGCAGCGCCGTGCCGCGTGTCAGGCCGAGAAGCTGGCCGCGGAACCCGATCAGTCCACGCACCGGCAACACGTACTCCAGGCGCACCCGGCCGTCGGCGTCGGTCGTCATCTGCTCGATGCGCGCCCTCCGGGCGGCGAGCGCCTCGGTCACCTCGCCGATGAAGTCGGGGGGAATGTCCACCGTGATCCGCTCATACGGCTCCTGGACTTCGCCGTCCACTTCGTGGAGGATCACCTCCGGGCGCGAGACCTGCAGTTCGTACCCCTCGCGGCGCATCGTCTCGATCAGCACCGCCAGCTGCAGCTCCCCTCGGCCGCGCACCTCGAAGGTCTCGCCCGACGCGGTGGGTACGAACTCGATCGCGACGTTGCCGAGCACCTCACGCTCGAGGCGCGTGCGCAGGTGGCGGCTGGTCAGGTAGCGTCCGTCCCGGCCGGCCAGCGGCGAGGTATTCACGCCGAACGTCATGCTGATGGTCGGCGCGTCGACCTGCAGGCGCGGCAGCGGGCGCGGGTCTGCGGGATCGGTGAGCGTGTCGCCCACGGTGACGTCGGGGATGCCGGCGACCGCGACGATCTCCCCTGGTCCCGCCTCGCGCACGTCGATGCGCTGGATCCCCTCGGCGGTCGTGAGGCCGGTGACGGTCCCGGTGAGAGTCACCGTGCGCCCTGGCTCGACGCTCCCCGTCGCCGTGTCGGCTTCCTCGCGGATGATCGCGATGCGCTGGCCCATGCGGATCGTGCCGTTCCAGATGCGGCCCACAGCCATCCGCCCGACGTACTCGTTGGCGGTCAGGTTCGTCACCAGCAGCTGGAGCGGGGACCCCTCCTCGTAGACCGGCGCCGGCGTCACGCGCACCAACAGCTCCAGCAGCGGGCGCAGGTCGGTCCCCGGGACCGCGAGGTCGAGGGTGGCGGTCCCGGCCTTGGCGTTGGTGTAGACCACCGGGAACTCGATCTGCTGCTCGTCCGCCCCCAGGTCGATGAAGAGCTCGTAGACGGCGTCGAGGACCTCGGCGGGGCGCGCATCGGAGCGGTCGATCTTGTTGAGGCAGACGAGCACTGGGAGCCGGCGCGCCATCGCCTTCTGGAGGACGTAGCGCGTCTGGGGCAGCGGGCCTTCGGAGGCATCCACGAGCAGCAGCACGGCGTCGACCATCAGCAGGCTGCGCTCGACCTCGCCGCCGAAGTCGGCATGGCCCGGCGTGTCGACGATGTTGAGGTGGATGCCCTCGAACTCGACCGCCGTGTGCTTGGCCATGATCGTGATGCCCTTCTCGCGCTCCAGGTCGAGCGAGTCGAGTACGCGATCGACGAGCTCCTGGTTGGCCCGAAACGCGCCGGTCTGGCGCAAGAGGCCGTCCACGAGGGTCGTCTTCCCGTGGTCGACATGAGCGACGATCGCGACGTTGCGGACGTCCGCGCGCATGCGGCGCGACGATCCGCTGGGCATGCTGGGGCGGAGCTGGTCGTGCATGGGCCGTTGCATTGTCGCACACGCTCACTGGTACCATCGGTCGCGTGACCGTTGCGGCCGTGATCCTCGCCCAGACCGCCGAGGAGGCGCTCGTGCCCATCGACGGCGTGGCGCGCGTGCGCCACCTGGCCGACGCAGCATGGTCGGGCGGTGCCATGCCGGTCGTCGTGGTTGCGGCAGATCCCGATGGCGCCCTCGCGGCGGCGCTGGGCGGCTCCATGGCCGTGCTCGTCCCAGC
>JAKAMV010000293.1 GCA_021812735.1 Chloroflexota bacterium
CTGGGGAAGGTGCTGATCCTGGGCCTGCGCGAGGAGGAGCGGCGGCGTCTGGGCCCGGGCTTCTCGCTCAAGGCGTTCCACGACACGCTGCTGCGCAACGGGTCGCTGCCGATCAGCTTCCACCGGCGGCTGCTCCGCGGCGAGGGCTGAGGCCCGCATGGACCTGTACCCGGCCATCGACGTGGTGGGGGGCCGCTCGAGGCTGGTGTACTGGCCGGGGGCGTCGGCCGGCATCGGGTCGCCCACCGACCGGCCCGACCGGATCGCCGAGCAGCTCGTCGGCCAGGGCGCGCGGCTGATCCACCTGGTCGACTTCGACGGGGCGCGGCGGGCGGCGCCCGCGAACCTCGACGCCGTGGGGGCGGTGGCCGCTCGCGTCGCAGTTCCGCTCCAGCTGGCGGGCGGGCTCGAGGAGGCCGACCACATCCGCCTCGCCTTCGCGGCGGGCGCCACCCGCGTGGTCCTCTCGACGGCCATCGTGGAGCGGCCCCAGGCCCTGCGGGAGTGCGTGGCCGTGGCCGGCGACTGGCTGGCCGTCGGCCTCGACCCGCGGCCCGAGCGGCTGGCCGCGTTCCCCTGGCACCGGGGCGTGCCGCCCGCGCCGCTCGAGCTCGTGGACGAGCTGGCGGCGCTGGGCGTGCACCGCATCGTGCTCAGCCACGGCGGTGCCGCGCCGGACGGCGGGCTCCTCGCCGCGCTCGTCCGGCGGGGCGACCTGGACGTGCTGGTGGCGGGCGGCGCGACCGACATCGACGGGATCCGCCGGCTGCGCGACGCCGGCGTGGCCGGGCTGATCCTCGGCGAGCCGCTGCTGTCCGGCGCGATCGACCTGCCGAGCGCACTCAGCGCGGCCGCCTGAGGGGCGGCCCGCCCTCGACACGGCCCGTGCCCCACGGCCGCGGCGCGCGGCGAGCGCGCGCAAGGCTCCGATCGCGCGATCACGCTAGGATCGCCTCCCACCGCCCGCACCGGCCCGAGGGCCGGGCTGCGACTCCGCAACGAGGATCCACGCCCCCATGCGACTCCACCGAGCGGCCGTGACCATGGCCGCGGTCCTCCTCCTCGCCGGCTGCTCAGCAGGCTCGGCCGCCACCCCCGCCCCGTCGAGCCCGGCCAGCCCGGCGCCGGCCGCCACCGAGGCGGCCGCCGCCTCGGTCGACCTGTCGAGCTGCCCCACCAGCCAGCCGCCGGCCATGGCCGCCTCGGACGTGAAGAACGTCACGATCTCCACCTCGAAGGGCGTCATCGTCATCCAGGTCGAGGGCAAGCTGTCGCCGATCGCCGCGGGGAACTTCGTCGCGCTCGCGCAGTGCGGCTACTACAACGGCGTGGTGTTCCACCGACTCGTGCCCGGCTTCGTCATCCAGGGCGGGGACGGCACGTACGGCCGGGAGCCGTCGGTGGACATGGCCAACGTCGGCACCGGCGGCCCGTCCTACACGATCCAGGACGAGGCCGTGACCGGCACCTACACGCGTGGCACCGTCGCGATGGCCAAGACGAGCCAGCCCAACAGCGCCAGCTCGCAGTTCTTCATCGTCCTCGCCGACGCGAGCCTCCCGCCCTCCTACCAGATCTTCGGCCACGTCACCTCCGGCATGGACGTCGTCGACGCCATCGCCGCCATGCCCAACTCGGGCAGCCCCAACAACACGGCGCTCCAGCCCGTCGCGATGGACACCGTCACCGTCAGCAACCCGTAATCCCGCACGCACGCGCCCGCGAAGGAGAACCTGCATGACCCGCGCCGTCATCGCCACCGACCTCGGCGACATCGAGGTGGACCTGTACACCGAGAGCGCCCCGAAGGCGTCCGCCAACTTCGTGAAGCTGGCCAAGGACGGCTTCTACGACGACGTCGTCTTCCACCGCGTCATTCCCGGCTTCGTGATCCAGGGCGGCGACGGCCAGTTCGGCAAGAAGGCGGCGCTCGACAAGGGCCGCGTGGGCACCGGCGGGCCCGGCTACCGGTTCGAGGACGAGCCCGTCAAGGGCGACTACGTCAAGGGCGCCCTCGCGATGGCCAACGCCGGCCCGAACACCAACGGCTCGCAGTTCTTCATCTGCGCGGCGGACCTGACCGGCCGGCTGCCCAAGAACTACACGCTGTTCGGCCAGGTGACCAAGGGCCTCGACATCGTCGACCAGATCGTGGGCGCCCCCCGCAACCAGCGCGACCTCCCGGACGCCCCGGTGGCGATGACCTCGGTGACCATCCACGACGAGGCCTGACGGCTGCCGCGGCCGCGCCGCCGGTTGCAGGTTCGGGGTTGTGGGGTTGCAGGTGAGTGTCGGTTAAGGCTTTTTTACCGAACCCAACACCAAATCCCTTCCCTAATCCACAGCGCATCGCTAGGATATGGGTCGCTGTCAGTCAGCGAGCGCTGCCCCAGCACCGCGATCATGGGTAGGTTGGGTTAGGGTAGTCGGTGAAGCCGACGCGATAGATGATCACGGAGCGCGGCAGAAGGTCCGCCTAGGCGGACACCTTCACCGGGACAGCTACCGAGGCGGCCCTCCGGGGCCGCCTCGGACGTTTCTCAGGGCCGGCGCGAGCGGTCGGCCGGTGCCGGGCGGGGCGCCCCATCGACGGACGCGACGAGCGGGACGAACACCACGCCCCAGAGCCGCTCCTCCGACATCGTCCCGGCATCCGTCTTCACGAGCCGCACGAGATCCTGGTGCCCGTGCCCGCCCACCGGCATCACGAGGCGGCCCCCCGGGGAGAGCTGGCCCAGGAGCGCCGGCGGCACCGTCTCGCCGGCGGCCGACACCAGGATCGCGTCGAACGGTGCCTCGGCCGACCAGCCGCGGGTGCCGTCGCCGAGGTGGACCTCGACGTTCGCGCAGCCGAGGCCAGCCAGCCGTTCACGGGCCCCGTCGGCGAGCTCGGGCAGCCGCTCGACGGCCACCACGCGGCGGGCCAGCAGCGACAGGATCGCGGCGGCGTAGCCGGAGCCGGCGCCGACCTCGAGCACGAGGGCGTCCGGCCGGAGATCGAGCGCCTCGGCCATCAGGGCGACCACGTAGGGCTGCGAGATGGTCTGGCCGTAGCCGATCGGGAGCGGCGCGTCAGCGTAGGCCGACCCCGCCTGCCCCTCGTCCACGAACGCCTCCCGGGGCACGGCCCGGAACGCCGCGAGCACCCGTTCGTCAGCGATGCCCCGCGCCCGCAGCTGCTGCTCGACCATCCGGCCGCGCTCGGCCGACCGGGTCGCGGAGGTCGACCCAAGGCCCATGGCGCGATGGTAGGACGCGATGGGGCGCCAAGGCGAGGGATCCGGGCAACGGAACGTCAGGGCCGCTGGCCGCTCGATGGCGGCCAGCGGCCGGCTCAACTATCACCGCCAAGCGTGGGCGCGCCGGGCCAGCGGCACGCGAGGTCCTGGCGAGGCGGCGGTGTCGGATCAGCGTCCCGTCACGGCGAACCAGAGCGGCCCGTTCGGCGTCTCCCCGGCGAAGAACACGGCCGGGGCGAGGCACGACGACGGCAGGTCGACGCGCGCGTTGACCATGGCGTTGCCATCGGCCGAGTACGGGACCGGGCCAGACATCACGGTCTTGGCACCGCCATTGCACGCGACGATCGCAACACCGGTGGAGAACGGGTTCGTGCCCGCCTTGGGGCCGCTGGCGAGCACGAGGTGGCTCACCGACACCTGCAGGCGGCCGTCGGAGAACAGGAGCGCGTCGCCGCGGTCGAGGACCCACGGAAGGCCGCCGCCCGCGACGCCCTCGAGCGCCATGCCGCCGGTCGGGATGCCGGTCATCGATGCGTCGAGGAGCTTGGTGCCCGGATCGGCGGCCACAGCGCCGGTCGCGAGCACGACCGCGATGAGGGCGCCGGCGAGGGCTGGAGCGAGACGGCGGGCGCGGACAGACATGGCGGTCCTCCTGATCGACGACAGGACGCGAGGGGGGTCGTCGTGCACCGGGGTACGCCGGCGGACGCGGGCCGGTTTCACGTGCCGGGGCCGGGTCGCGCGCGCCGTCCCCGCCGGTGCGGCGCCTGGCGCGCACGCCCGGTGGTGATGGATGAGCCCCCGCGCTGAACGCCGTCCGAGTGTGACAATTGTCACATGCGACAGTCGCTGCAGCCCTGTTCCCGCACGGTGCAGCGGTGTTTACTCGCCGCGAGCCACGGAGATCGAGGCAGGGCGCTCATGCCCCAGCGGCGGCCCGAGCGCCTGCGAGGCGCCTCGTCCGGTGGATCCGCACCCCTTCGGGAGGCGCGCCGTGACCCTGATCATCGAGGCCGAACGGCTCACCAAGTACTACGGTGCCCAGCGGGGGATCGTCGACGTCGATCTGGGCGTGGCCCAGGGCGAGGTCTTCGGCTTCCTCGGCCCCAACGGCGCCGGCAAGACAACCACGATCCGGACCCTGCTCGACCTGATCCGGCCCACGAGCGGACGCGCGCGCGTGTTCGGCATCGAGACGACCGTCGATCCGGTCGCCATCCACCGTCGAGTCGGCTACCTGCCGGGCGAGTTCGCCCTGTTCGACCGGCTGACGGGCGGCGAGACGATCGCCTACTTCGCCAACCTCCGGGGCGGCGTCGACGCGCTCTACCAGGCCGACCTGATCGCCCGCTTCGACCTCGACCCGAGCCGGCGCTTCCGCGAGTACTCCAAGGGCAACAAGCAGAAGGTCGGGCTCGTCATCGCGCTCCAGCATCGTCCCGAGCTGCTGATCCTCGACGAGCCGACGGCCGGTCTCGACCCGCTGGTGCAGCAGACCTTCTTCGAGCTCCTCCGCGAGGCGGTTGGAGAAGGCCGCACGGCGTTCCTGTCGAGCCACATCCTCGCCGAGGTCGAGAAGACATGCGACCGGGTGGCGATCATCCGTGATGGCGGCGTCGTCAAGGTCGACCGCGTCGAGGCCCTCCGTGACCTCGCCCACCACCAGGTCGAGCTGCAGTTCGCGACGCCCGTCGAGGCCGGCGTCTTCGCGGCGATCCCCGGCGTCAGCGACGTGGTGGCAGAGGACCACCGGCTGCGCATGCGCGTGACGGGGTCGATCGCGCCCGTCGTCCAGGCCGCGGCGGCGCTCGACCTCGTCGATCTCACGGCTCGCGAGCCTTCCCTGGAGGAGACGTTCCTCGCCCAGTACGGACGCGAGGCCGTCGAGGTGAACAGCCATGACCGCTGAGATCGTTCGGCATCCCCGCGCGGCGCTGTCGCCGCACCATTCCCGCGCCGACCGCGTCTACGGCCTGGGCAGCGTGTTCGGCAAGTCCCTCCGCGACGCGCGCTGGAGCATCGTCGTCGTCGTCGCCGTCCTGGGCGTCATGATCGTGGCCGGCGGAGCCACCATGGCCAACACCTACGGCACCCCGGCCACCCGAGCCGAGCTGGCCCTCGTGGCCAGCACCCTGCCGCCGGCGCTGGCCGGCATCTACGGCGAGCCCCTCAGGGTCGACACGCTCGGAGGCTTCATCTCCTGGCACTACGGGGCGTACTTCGCCCTGCTGGCCGGCCTGTGGTCCATCCTCGCGCTGTCGGGGACGCTGGCCGGCGAGGTGAAGCGCGGCAGCCTCGAGTTCGCGGCCGTCACGCCGAGATCGCGGCGGGCCCTCGCCCTCGAGAAGCTGGCGGGACACCTAGCCGCCCTGGCCGTCGCAACCGTCCTGCTCGCGATCCTGACGTGGATCACCGGCGAGGCCTTCAGCACATTCGAGGGCGACACCGTCGGGGCCGGGGCCGCGGCGGCGTTCGCCGTCGGCATCGCCCTCCGGGCGCTCATCGCCGGATCGATCGCATTCGCGGTCGCACCCGTCCTCGGGCGCGGGGCGGCGGCCGGCATCGCGGGCGCGGTCATGCTCGCGGCGTACCTCCTCAACAGCTACCGCTCCGTGGTGCCCGCATTCGAGGGGCCCTCGAACCTGGGCTGGTTCGCCTGGACGCGGCACCACGTGCCGCTGGCTGGGAGCGACGACTGGCCCGCGATGGGGCTGGTGGCGCTCGTCGCCGCCATCCTGTGCGTCGCCGGCGTCGAGGCCTTCGCGCGCCGGGACATCGGGGTGACCGTTGGGATCCGGACTCCCCGCATGCCGAGGGTCCTCGTCGGGATCCGAGGCCCGGTCGGGCGCGCACTCGGCGAGCTGCTGCCGACTGCGGTCTGGTGGGGTCTCGGCCTCGGGCTGTACGGATTCGTCATGGCCCTCTCGAGCACCTCGTTCATCGCCGAGCTGCAGCGCTCCCCAGGCATGCTTCAAGCCTTCCAGAGCATGCTCCCCGGCATGGACCTGGCGACATCGGCCGGGTTCCTGCAGTTCGTGTTCATCGACATGGGCCTCGCCCTCGTCGGCCTCGCGGCCGCCACGCTCGTCGCGGGCTGGGCATCTGACGAGTCCAGCGGACGCCTGGAGCTGCTGCTGGCGACGCCGCTCACCCGCGTCCGCTGGACGCTCGCGGGCAGCGCCGGCATCGGACTGGCGCTCGTCGTGGCCGTCGGGATCGTCGCCGCGGCCATGGGCGCCGGGATCGCCTCCACCGGCGACGACCCATTGCGACCCGCGATCGGGCTCGCCGCGGTGGCACTCTACGGGGCCGCGATGGCCGGCATCGGCATCGCGGTCGGCGGCCTCACGCGTCCGGCGCTCGCGGCGCCAGCGGTCGTCGCCATGACGATCGGCACCTTCCTGGTCCAGATCCTCGCTCCCGCGCTCAGGCTGCCAGACTGGGTGCACCAGCTGGCGCTGAGCGACCACATGGGCCACCCCCTCGTCGGCGCGTGGGACCCGGCCGGCATCGCTGCGTGCGTGGCGCTCGCGGTCGGCGGGTCGCTGCTGGGGGCATGGGCCTTCCGGCGGCGGGACGTGGCTGGCTGATCGGAGGTTCTCGGATGCCGAAGGCGGCGGCGCCTGGACAGGCCTGGCTGCTCCTCGTGTACCGGATCAAGTCCGGCTCGTCGAGCCGCCGGACCTACGTGTGGCGGCAGCTGCGGCAGCTCGGCGTCATCTACCTCCAGCAGGCCGTGGCGGTCGGGCCCGACCGTCCAGACGTGCGGGCCGGGCTCGACCGGCTCGCGCAGCGGATCCGCGCCGGAGGCGGCGAGGCCTCGCTCCTCGAGACCTCGTCGCCCGATCCGGCATGGGAAGCCGACCTGATCGAGCGCTTCAACGCCGCCCGCGACGCCGAGTACGACGAGGTGGTCGAGAGCGTCGAGCGCTTCGAGGACGAGATCCGGCGCGAGACGCGCAAGCGTCGATTCCGGTTCGCCGAGCTCGAGGAGAGCGAGGCCGACTGGGAAAAGCTGCGCCGGTGGTTCTCCAAGCTCCTCGAGCGCGACTTCTTCGGGGCGCCGGGCCGGTCGGCCGCCGAGGAGGCGCTCGCCCGCGGGCACGATCTGCTGACGGGATTCACGCAGGAGGTGTACCGGCGCGAGGGGCTCCACCCGGGTGAGCCGGGTGGCGACTAGGGCGCTCTGGTCCCGGCGCGCCGAGCAGGTATCATCGTGGCCCGCGCGCCTGTAGCTCAGTGGATAGAGCGTCGGCCTCCGGAGCCGAAGGTCGCAGGTTCGAATCCTGTCGGGCGCGCCAGAACACTTGTTCTATTTCGTTCCCGTCGCCGCAGAAAGCCCCGGCTCAGCCAACGCGGCAGGTCCGGGCGGCTGTTGTTGTGACAACTGTGACAAGGCACGTCACAGGGCCGATTCCCGCCTCGGGGCGCGACTTGAGCGGTCCGACGGAGGCGGCCGGCTCGCGATCGGATCGAGCCCCGCCCTGGCGGCAGACGCCTCCGCGTCGAAACCGCCCGGGGCCGCGGCCATCGGATGGGTCCGCGGGCCGGGCCTACCCCGCGTCCCCGGAGCCGCCGTCGCCATGACCGGTCCCCGACCTGCCTTGCGGGCGTGACGGTCGCCTCGACCCACCTGGCTCCGGGCCCGTCGAGCAGGCTGCTTGTCCATCCGTTCGGGCGGCCTCCCCGGGCTCGGGCAGGCGCTGGCCCTGACGAGCATCGCCATGAGACTCGGCGTGACGGGCTTGACTGGGGCGTCATCCCGTCGCCGTGTCCGCCGAGCGCATCTCGGCCAGCCGCTGCGGGTCCGTGGCCACCACGGCCGCCTCGGCCTCGAGGTCGATGGAGCGCCCGAGGAGGTAGTAGACCACGCAGGTGACGGGCAGCCCGACGAGCACCGCGATGTCGTACCCCAGAGCGGACGCGATGGGCCCGACATACCAGCTGGCGTCGAAGAAGGGGATCATCGCTGCGAGGCCGATCGCATACGCGACGAGCCCGCGCCACGACCACCGCCCGTAGATCCCGCCCGAGGGGGCGACGATGTCGGCCACCGCGTAGCGGCCCTTGCGGACGAGATAGAAGTCGACCAGGTTCACGGCCGTCCAGGGGATGACGAAGTAGGTGAGGCCGACGAGGAAGCCGACGAAGGTGTCGAGGTACGACCTCGGGATCAGGAGCACGACGGCGGCCAGCCCCACGCCGACCATCGCCAGGCCGACCACCCTGAGCCGCGCGGACGGACGGACCGCCCGGAACGAGTCGATCGCGCTGACGCCGGTCAGGAAGCCGCTGTAGATGCTGACGCCCGCGATGAGGATCGAGACGGGGATGCTCAGGGCCAGGCTCACCATCCCGAACCCGCCGAACAGCCGGTTGCCGGCATCGTTCAGCGCGCCGATGACGTCCTGGGCGCCGGTCGCTGCCACGACGACCGCGCCGAGGACCTCGATCCAGACGGCAGACGCGATCGACCCGCCGCCGACCGCCAAGACCACCCTCCAGGCCGGCGTCGCCTTCGGCAGGTAGCGGGTGTAGTCGGACACGATGGGCGCCACCGAGATCTGGTAGCCGACCGCGGCACCGAACTGGGCGAGGAAGCCGGCCAGCACGAAGCCGCCGGCGCCCAGCGACGGGGCCGTGGCCGCCGCTCCGGCCACCGCGACGGTGAGGACCGCGAACACAAGGACCATGAGCAGCGTGAGCCAGCGCAGAAGCAGGTGCAGCGCGTCGTGGCCGAGGACGACGGCCGCCAGGGCGATCACGAGGAATGCGATCCCGTACCTGTGGGGCGCGGGCCCTGCGATCTGGCCCATCGCGTCCGCCGCGACGACCAGGGTGTAGAGGCCGAAGCCGACGGTGATCACGAGGGAGATCACCTTGACCAGGACCGCGCCCCTGGAGCCGAACTGCACCCTCGACTGGATCAGCTGGGGCAGGCCGAGCGCCGGCCCCTGGTACGCGTGGAACGCCGTGAAGAACGTGCCGAACGCGCTGCCGAGGACGATCGCGAGGACGCTCCACGGCAGGCTGAGGCCGAAGGCGAAGCCGACGACCCCGGTCAGGGCTGTGACGAACGTGGCGTTGAGCGTGAACCAGAAGGGCATCTGGCGCCACGCGGACCCGTGCCGCTCGGCCTCGGGGATGTAGTCCTGGATGTGCGACTCGATCAGGGGCGGGAGTCGCGTCGCGGAGGTGTGGCTCATCGGTGGTTGGCGCTCCGTCTCGGTGTGGTTCCTCGCACGGTCAGCCCGGCCGTGCTGCTGTGATCTGCGCTCGCATGCCCACGACGGCGCCGACGACGAGGGTCACCGGGCGCGGCAGGTCGCTCGCCTCCACCCGGCCGGCCAGGGTGGCCACAGTGCCGGTCACCACGCGCTGGCCGGCGGTGGCGCCTCGCGAGATCGCCGCGGCGGCCTCGCCCGGGTCCCGCCCGGCGTCGACCAGAGCGCGCATGATCGGCTCCACCGCGCCGTGGCCCATCAGGACCACGAGCGTCGGCACGCGCGCGTAGCGCTCCACGTCGGACGGGTCCGTGACCCGGCCCGTCCTCGTCCGAGCGCTGAACACGGCGAATCCGCCTGCCAGGCCGCGATGCGTGACCGGTATCCCGGCGGCCGAGGGGACCGCGACGGCAGACGTCACGCCCGGCACCACCTCGAACGGCAGCCCGGCCGCGAGGAGGGCCAGCGCCTCCTCCCCGCCGCGGCCGAACACG
>JAKAMV010000294.1 GCA_021812735.1 Chloroflexota bacterium
GGTGCCCCGGGCCGCGGCGATGGCCAGGGTGAGCAGCTGGAGCGGCGCGGCGGCGCCGAGCAGCGCGGCGGGCGCGTTGGCCATGGCGGGCAGCTCGGGGATGACCGCCCGGCCGCCCGGCGTGAGATGCTCGGGGATGAGCCGGGCCGCGGCTTCGCCGAGGATCGCTGACGGGCGCATGCCCACCACCTCGGCCGCGGCGAGCGCCTGGCGCGCCCGGGCGGCCCGCTGCTCGAGCGCGGCCTGCTCGAGCAGCACGAGCACGAGCGCGGTCTCCTGGCCGGTTGCCGGCAAGTGGCCGTGCAGGAAGGTCTCCAGGTTGCGGTACGTCGAGGGCAGCCAGGCAGCCTCCTCCACCTTGAGGGCGAGCTCGCGCGCCGTGATCCGGTCGGCGCCCGCCGCGATGAGGACGCAGGGTCGTGCCCGCGCCGCGGCGTTGCCCATCACGCCGTGGTGGCCCCACGCGGCGGCGAGGCCGGTCGCGAGCCGCTGGCGGAGCTGCGCCGGCTCGGGCTGGCGACCGGCGATGAGCGCGGCCGTGACGCAAGCGGCGGCGAGCGGCGAGACGTAGCCGACGGTGTGGCACCAGCTTCGGTCCATCTCCACCGTCGCGACGACGGCGTCGCAGCCCTCCGCGGCGGGGGACCCGGCGCTGGCGGTGATGAGCGCGGTGCGGGCGCCGTGCTCGCGGGCCGCCGCCAGGGCCGCGATCGCGGCGGCGGTGCCGCCCTCGTGGCTGATGCCGATGACGAGCCCGCGGGGCGGGTCGCAGGCGAGCTCGAACGCCTGCGCGGACTGCGGCCCGGGCGCGGCGAGGCCCGCGGCGGCACACCCCTCTCGCAGGATCGCCGCCACGCCCCTCGCGGCGTGCTCCGACGTGCCGCAGCCGGTGACCACGACGGGCTCGCCGTGCTCGAGCGTCTCGCGTACGGCCGCGGCCAGCGCGGCCGCCGAAGCGTCGGCGAGCAGTCGGCGGCCGATGCGCTCGGCGAGCGCAGGCTCGGCCGCGATCATCTCCGCCATGGCCCAGGGCGGCGCCTCCCGCAGCCTCGGCATCGGCAGGGGGGCCCAGGGGTCGGGGGCGGCGGGGAGGGGCGCCTCGGGGTCGAAGCCGCCGAGCGTGGCGCGCAGGTCGGTCATGCGACGATCGTAGGCTCCCCGCGGAGCGCGGTCGAGGGCGCGTTGCGCCGCTTCGCGTCCCGTTGCGCCGCTTCGCGTCCCGTTGCGCCGCTTCGCGTCCCGTTGCGCCGCTTCGCGTCCCGTTGCGCCGCTTCGCGTCCCGTTGCGCCGCTTCGCGTCCCGTTGCGCCGCTTCGCGTCCCGTGCGCCGCTTCGCGTCCCGTTGCGCCGCTTCGCGTCCCGTGCGCCGCTTCGCGTCCCGTGCGCCGTCCAGCGCACCCCCGCCGCCCGCGGGTCGCGCCCGGCGTTCGCCTCGCAGTCCTCGTTTCCGACCGCAACTCGTCCGTTCGTCGCCGCTCCGTCCATACCGCGACGTGCTTCGCTCCTGTGGAGCTGCCCGGATGGTCGGTTCGTCGCCCCGGGGTCCCAACTCGGACGGGTGGCAGCCGAATCTGCCGACTGGGAGGCGATGCGCGAGGCGGCGCGGGCCGGGCGCCACTCGGGGCGTGCGAGGCCGATGGGCGAGCGCTGCGGCGGCGACGGACGCCGTGCGGGAGAGGCGGCTGCGGACGGTCTCGGTCAGCCCTCGCGTCGTGCCGCTGGGCCCTGACCCCGAACGCCGCTGCCCGAGGCGCGCCCCCCCGGCAGCCGACCGATCCGGCACCCCGGCCAGTAGCGGAACCACGCCCGGCCGACGAGCGCCCCGACCGGCACCGGGCCGTAGGCGCGGGAGTCGACGGCTCGTCCGTGGCCGGCCTCGGCCAGCGCGGCGTCATCGGCGTCGGAGAGCAGCCACGCCTCGTCGTCGCCCAGGCGCAGCCACGCGCCCGCGAACGGAACCCAGTCGCCCGGCCGGCCGGCAACCCGCTTGATCGCCAGGTCGTCCGAGCCGGGCTCACGGAACACGACGACAGCCCCGCGCCGCGGCCAGCGCGCCACGGTGGGGTCCACCAGGAGCCAGTCGCCGGGCTGGATCGAGGGCGTCATCGACGCCTCGGCCACGGCGACGCGCCACGGGCCGGCGAGGCGGCCGGGCAGCGCCCGGAGCCCGAGCGTGCCGCCGGCGCCAACGCGGGACGCGCCCCGAACGCGACGAGGCCCCGTCGCGCGCGTCACGACAGGGCCTCGCGGTTGCTGGTGGGGTGGGACGTGCTCAGCTCGGGCGGCCAGCGACGCGGGTCTTGCCGAGGCCGCCGGTTGCCTTCCAGGCGGCGTCCACCTGGTCGATCAGGTCCAGCAGCTTCTTGGCGTCATCGAGGTTGGTCGAGGCCTTGACCTTGGAGGTCTGCTTGTTGGCGTCCCAGAACAGCTGGTGCAGGTTCGGGACCGCCTCGAGGTGCTCCGGCTTGAAGTAGTCGTGCCACAGGACGTCGAGGTGGTGCTTGACCAGATCGGCCTGGCGCTCCTTGATGATCAGCGCCCGGGCGCGGAAGGTCGCGTCCTCGCTGGCGTTGTACTTCTCGATGATCCGGTAGCAGGACTCGGCCTCGATGCGAGCCTGCTCGGGGTCGTACACGCCGCAGGGCAGGTCGCAGTGGGCCCGGACGGTCGTCCGGGGGGCGAGGGCGCGGAGCAGGGACATGGCTGACCTCCGGGTGGGGCGTCGCGACCGCAGGGGCCGGGCGCCGATTTTCGACGGCAAGTGCGCCAAAAGTGTCGGCGCCGTCCCGCGAGGCTGTCAAACGGGGGCGTCGGCCCTGTGCGTCAAGGACGGTTGGTAAGTCCCACCCCGTCCGTGCCATACAAGATGGCGCAGCCGTCGGGCACGCTCGCCAACGATGGACGCGGTGAGCGCAGGGCAGGGCAGGACGGGGCGACCGAGGCTGCTCGGCGCCAACCGCCCGACGGTGTGCTCGAAGGGCCACAAGGGCAGCATCACGCTCTGGGGCCGCCGCGACTGGACGAGCGCGCCCTACCGCCGCCAGCGGTTCCGGTGCATCCCCGATGACGGCTCCGAGCCGCACACGTTCTCGCTCGGACGCCGCCGCCCGAGCGACGCGCACGGCGACGGCTCGGAGTGCCTCACCTGCGACGTGACGCCGGGCGTGGCGCAGGGTCCCATCTCGCCGCCCGACCATCTCCACACGGCGGTCGAGATCGCGCACCTGCTCCAGCTTGTCGCGCAGGGGATGTCGCTGCGGCGCGCCAGCCGGACGATCCGGCTCGAAGCGCACCGCTACGTCGAGGACGGCCACAAGATGCGGCGCGCGAGCCGCCAGCACACCCTCGCCGCCCGCTACCTCGACCTCTTCGGCACGGCCATCGACAAGGCCCTCGCCCCGACCCGGTGCCCCCGGATCCTGATCCTCGACAGCAAGCCGCTCAACCTGCGGGCCTACGGCGCGGAGGACCTCGACCCGCTCTGGAACCCGGACGAGCGCGGCGGCGCGGTGCTGATCGCGGTCGGGGGCGACGACCCGAGGCAGGCGATGATGCCGTGGCGGATCGGCCTGGCCCCCGACGAGACCGGGCGCTCGTGGATCGACTTCCTCGACGAGATCGACCCCGGTGGCGACGGCCCCGAGTGGGTGGTCGCGGACGGCGCGGGCGCGATCGCCAACGCGGTGCAGCGGCGATGGCCCAACGCCAACTTCTACTCGTGCGAGTTCCACCTCGGGCGGCTCATCCGCGAGCGCGCCCGCGACGACGGCATCAACCCCGACGACCCGGCCAACGCCGAGCTGTTCCGCAAGGCGCAGTGGTCCAACCACGACTGGGACGCGCTCCGCGCCTTCGCCGTCGCCCGGCAGGCGGTCGCGCTCGACGGCTGGTGCTGCACGAACGACGCGCTCATCCGCCAGCAGGTCGCGCTCCACGGTCGGTTCTTCGGCTTCCCGCGCAGCAACGCCGCCGCCGAGCGGATCCTCGACTGGATCGACCGCCGGTTCGGGAAGCGCCGGCGCTACTCGCTCCGCAACGCGGGCCGGCTCCAGCTCGTGCTCGCGCTCGTCCGCGCCTACCACGCGGGCCAGGCCGACCTCGGCACGTTCGGCGGCATCGTCAAGGCGACGATGCGCGACCTGCGCCCCGACCAGCACTTCGCCTGGACCGCCCGCCACGACCCGCGCGGCGCGCTGTGCTCGATCGGCCAGCTCATCGTCGACGCCCACGACCGGGCCGCGAAGGGCAAGGCCACCTACGACGCGGCGGCGAAGGCGCGCTCGGTCATCGCCAGCGTCGCGGCGCTCAACGCCTCGCTCGCCGAGATCGGGCTGCCGCCGATGGAGGCGACCGTCGCCCCGGGCCGCGCCACGGCCTCGGTCAAGGTGAAGGGCCTCATGCTCACGGACTTCCCGCTCGTCCTGCGCGACTGGGACACGGTGGCGAACAGCCGGCTCGCCTCCTCGGTCAAGGCGGGGTCGAGCTACAAGGCGCACTGGAAGTGCCACCGCTGCGGGCACACGTGGGAGGCCGAGGTCGCCCAGCGGACGGTGCGGCAGACGCGCTGCCAGCGGTGCTCGACCGAGCGCGCCGACGGCCTCAACGCGCTCGCGGCGGTCCGGCCCGACCTCGTGCGCGAGTGGGACGCGACCGCGAACGCGCCGCTCCGCCCGGACAGGATCAAGGCGACCTACGACAAGACGGTGCGCTGGACCTGCCCGGACGACCCGGAGCACCCCGGCTACAGGATGTCGCCCTTCACCAGGGCGAGGCTGGCGGTCGGCTGCCCGCTGTGCCGGAGGAAGGCGATGGCACAGGAGAGGCGTGCGGAGTGATCGCGAAGCCGCCACCGCGTAGACGCGATGCGACGGGCCGTAGGAAGGGAAGAGAGCCCGGGCGTCCGGGCTCTCTACCATCAGCGAGGAGGGCCCTCCAGGCGCCCCGATCAGTTCCCCAGCGGCGCCGGGTCGATGGGCTGCGGGTCGCCGACGGGCGGCTTCGTGGCGCCGGGGTTCGGGTCCACGTCGAGGTTGGAGCTCATGGACGGGTCGGCGGCGAAGTCGACGGGCTGCTCCGAGTACCCCGTGACCATCCACACCGCACCCCTCTTGGACAGCTCCATCGCGAAGGAGTTGGTGTAGCGCCCGCCGAGGGTAGCGGTGACACCGGACGGCGTGTCGTAGGCTTGCTTCTCGACGAGCACGTAGGTGCCCGTCACCGTCGCCGTGTCGCCGCTCACCACGGGCGGGTCGAAGCTGACGCTCGCGATGTCCGCCGTGAGCGCGCGCGGCTGGCTCGGGTCCGCCGCGATGCGGTCGGCCCACGACAGGAAGCCGTTGAGCCGGTTGGCGAGGGCGGGCCCGGCGAACACCCCTACGTAGCTTGATTGGATGGTCGCACGTAGTGATCGATGCTGATCGGCGGTAAGCCTGCCCGGTGCGTAGGCTGCGGGCAGCATCGTGCTGCGGTTGTTGACCTCGATTGCCCGCGTCGCAACTGCCTCGAGGTCGTGCGGGTTGACCCCGGCAGCCGAAGATACGAGGCTGGCGACGCCGAATAGGGCCAGACCAGCAACGGCCGCCACCGCGGCCGCGCGGGCCGCGAATGAGCGCGTGAGCTTCATCGGTTCCCCCTCACCCGCTCGTCGACGGGATGTGGACTTCGTAGATCTTGGTCGTCGCAGCCATCGACGCCGACATCTGGTAGTACCCGTTCCAGAAGTCGCGGTACCGGTTCGCGTTGTGCTGAGAGCCCCAGTCGCCCGTCTTCCAGTACGAGTTGTTGTAGGCACTCTGGTAGCCCGTCCTGGATGGGGTGCCGTAACCGGTCTCGACCCGCACGTGATCGATCTGCGAGTTGTTCTCGAAGTCGAAGAAGATCATGTCGCCCTTCGAGAGCGAGTTGTATGTCTGCGACGCCGTGACGCCGACGAAGGACGTGACCAGGGTGCCACCGCCGTGGGAGAGGTCTCCGTGGTCCCAGGCGACGAGGAAGCTGTATAGCGCCTGCGCGTTGTACCAGGTGATCGTCCAGTTCGACGTGCTGTAGTAGTACCAGTAGTCGTTCACCCCGGGGATGCCGGAGCGGTCGATGAAGCGGTAGCCGCCGGCCACGTGCATCACCCGTGACGCGTAGTTCGCGCAGTCCTGGCTGCCGTTCGCAGGCAGGCAGACATACGGCGAGGGCGCCGTTCCGCTCCAGCCGCACTCCGCCCAATGCGAGTCGGCGTAGGTTGCCGCCGCGGCTCCATCGTAGGCGAGGGCCCCAGCGGGCAGGGCGGCCATTAGCAGGACGACAAGCGCTGTCGCGCTCGCGCGCACTCTCAAAGATCGGCGTGGCACGTGCAGTACCCCCCTTTCCCCTCTTGCTGCGGACGCCGCCCAGAAGCTGCTTGGGTGCGCCGACACCATCAAGGGCCGAAGGTCACCGACAGCCGCGACACGCACCATCCCGTGCGCCGTGTCGACCCCGACGACTTACCAACCGTCCTTGACGCACAAGGCGTCGGCGGGCGTTCGGCCGCCCGCCCGGCCTGCCCGGGTACCATGCGCGCGTGAGCCCGCACGGGATCGAGATCGAGCGCAAGTTCCGGCTCCGTCGGGCCCCGGACCCGGCGACGCTGGCGGCCCACGGCGCGCTGGCCCTGCGCATCGAGCAGGTGTACCTGCGGCTCGACCCGTCCGACCGCGCCGAGGCGGTGCGCGTCCGCCGGACGGAGCTCGCGGACGGGACGGTGTCCTTCCGCCGGACCGCGAAGCGCCGGGTAGGCCGGTTCAGCTTCGACGAGGCCGAGGACGCCATCTCGGAGGCCGACTGGGCGGCGGCGCTGGCCCGCGCCGATCCCGACCGCAGGCCGGTGCGCAAGACCCGCTTCGTCGTTGCGCACGGCGCCCAGGCCCTCGAGATCGACGTGTTCGACCAGCCCGCGGGCCTGGTGGTGGTTGAGGTGGAGCTGGCGTCGGAGGGCGAGCCAGTGGACCTGCCCGCCTGGCTCGGCGAGTGGCGCGAGGTCACGGACGACCCCCGCTACCTCAACGTCGAGCTCGCGCGCCGCGATGCCGGGGTGCCGCCGTTCGGCTGACGCCCTAGGGGTGCGTGACGAGGTGGAACAGCACCACGAACAGCACGCTCGCCACGAGGAACCCGGCGCTGATCCCCGCGACCAGCAGCGGCAGCCCGCCCCGGTCGCGCACCGAGCGCCTGACCGCGTCCTCGCCGAAGTGGAACGTGGACACGTCGAGGTCCTGCCAGCGCTCGATGTCGGCGTGCAGCTCCCCGGCGTCGGCGTAGCGCTCGTCGGGGTTCTTGCGCAGGCACTTGGTCACGATGGCCTCGACCGGCGCGGGCACGTGCGGGTCGATCTGCCGCAGCGAGGGCAGCGGCGCGTTGACGTGCTGGGCCATGACGGCGAGCGGGTTGTCGCCCTCCCAGGGCACGTGCCCGACCAGCATCTCGAAGAGCATGATCCCGAGCGCGTAGACGTCGGTCCGCGCGTCCCCGCGCTTGCCCTCCACCTGCTCGGGCGCCATGTAGTCGGGCGTGCCCATCGTGGACGTGAGCCAGCGCCAGGTGAGGCGGCGGGCCCCCGCCATCAGGGCGATGCCGAAGTCCGTCACGACCACGCGCCCGCCCGGGGTGACCAGCACGTTCTCGGGCTTGAGGTCGCGGTGGCTGATGCCCTGGCGGTGCGCCGAGGCCATCGCGTCAGCCAGCTGCGTCGCGATGTCGATGGCCCGCGGGATCGGCAGGTGCCCGTCTCGGCGCTCCACCTCGCGCAGCGTGACGCCGTCGATGTACTCGAGCACGAGGTACGGCCGCGTCCGGTCCTCGCCCAGGTCGTACGAGCGCTGGATCCCGGGGTGGTCCAGCCTGCCGACGATCTCCATCTCGCGCCGGAAGCGGTCGAACGCGCCGACGTCGCCCATCATGGCGTCGTGGGGGACCTTGATCACGACGCGGCGCCCGCCCGGCTCCTCGGCGAGGTACACGTCGGAGAACGCCCCGTGCCCCACGGCCTCGATGATGGCGAATCGGTCGAGCGCGTCGCCCGGCCCGAGCGTCCCGACGCTCACCGGCGCCACGGGAAGCGCCAGCCGCCGGTCGCCGGCTCTGGGCCGCCGCCGAGGGCGGTCACGCGGAGGGTGATCACGCTCGCATTATCGTCGCCGCCCGCGGCCGCCGAGCGGGCCACGAGGTCGGCCACGCCTGCCCGCAGGTCGCCCGACAGGGCGGCCATCGCCTCCCAGCTCGTGATGCCGCTCCACAGGCCGTCGGTGCACAGCAGATAGGCGTCGCCCACGGCCGGGGCGCTCTGGCGCTCGTCCACGCGGACGATGGGGTCGCCGCCGATCGAGCGGGTCAGGAGGTGTCGCCCTGGGTGCGTCAGGAGCTGCTCGGGCTTGATGACCCGCATCCGGACCAGCTCGCGCGCCTGGGTATGGTCGCCGGTCAGGAGCTCGATGTCGCCGGCGCGGAGGCGGTAGAGCCGGCAGTCGCCCACGTGGGCCACGTTGCCGGACCGCCCGGTCAGGGCGATCGCGGTCAGCGTGGTCTGTCCGTTCCGGCCCCCGGGCTCGAGGCCCAGCCTCGGGTTGGGATCAGACGCCGCCGCCCGCCGCCGCTCTGTCGCGGGGAGCGGCTCTGCCCCGACCGGATCCCGGTCGAACGCCACCGGGTCCACGAGGTCGCCAGCCAGACACGCCTGGTTCGCCTCCTCGAACCCGGCCCGGAGCAGCTCGCCCGGCCTCGCCGCTGCGTCGGGTGAGCCCATCCTGCGCAGCAGGCGGCCCATGGCCGTCCGGCTGGCCAGCTCCCCGT
The DNA here is from genome assembly GCA_021812735.1 of Chloroflexota bacterium. The sequence continues at coordinate 8,817 of JAKAMV010000294.1, forward strand.
TGCTGTGCCCGCCCAGCCCGTCCGCGACGGCGATGGCGATCCCCGGCCCCTCGAGCCGGGCCCAGGCCAGCTCGTCGTTGCCCGGGGAGCGCACCGACCCGAGCTCGCCCAGGACCGCCCACCCCAAGCGGTCCTCGTTCTGGTCCCGCACCGGGCCGCAGGCGGAGAGCGCCGCGACCTCGACCCGGACCCAGCCGTCGGGCAGGCCCCCGTCGGCAACGGGGGCCTGGGGGCTGGCGGCGGTGGGCGGCAATCCGGCCACGGACGACCCGGTTCGGCTGGGTGGTGCGGGGTGTCGCTGCGCGGGGTCGCTGCGCGCTAGGCCGCGTCTGCCTTCGCCGTGGTCGGCCGGACCAGCACGCTGCGGTTCGTGGACCGCGAGTTGGCGACCAGCCAGACCGCGCCGATCGCGACCCACGCGGCATCGAAGCCGAGCGCGAGGACGGTGTCGGCCTGGGTGCTTCCGCCCGAGGCGATCGACAGGCCGACGACCGCGAACAGCATCGCGAGGTTGGCGACGGTGCCCAGGATCGGCACCAGGATGTGCTTGGCGGCGTTGCGCTCCGCTCGGTGCCAGAACGCGAAGATCACGATCAGGTTGGTCATGCCGTAGACGAGGAACGTCCCGACATTGGACGCGAGGATCGTCTGGAGCAGGTTGTCGGCCGAGAGCACGCCATAGGCGCCGATGACCGCCGACACGCCGGCCAGCGCGAGGACGCCGTAGTGCGGTGTCGCGTACCTGCCGTGAAGCGTGCCCAGGACGCTGGGCATCTCCTTGTCGCGGCCCATGACGTAGGTGATCCGGACGCCGGTGTTGAGGCACGCGAGCGTGGTCCCGACGAGCGCGATGAGCACGGTCGCGGCAAGGATGAGCGTCAGCGGGAGGCCCGTCCCGCCAAGCATGTGGTCGCCGATGAACCGCATCATGTCGCCGACCGGCGCGTCCGACACCGCGGCGGCCGCGTAGCCGCTGACCGTGGAGGTGGCCCCCGACGCCCCGGCAGCCTGGTAGGTCAGGCTGCTGTTGACGAACAGGTTGGCCGAGACGTACTCGAGCACGTACGCGATGCCGCCCTGGATGGCGAGCGAGAGCAGGACGGCGCGTCGGACGTCGCGCTTGGGGTTGATCGCCT